>NZ_JAMOKT010000025.1:0-89613 GCF_023656795.1 Parabacteroides caeci | reverse complement strand
TCATGGTTTGACAACTATAGAAGACTCTGCCGAAACTATGAATGGACATTCGATTCGGCAGAGGAAATGGTGAAACTAGCATCTATTAGGATGCTATTGAATAAAATTTAAACAGGCTCTTAATTATATATAACAAAAAACGGCCACCTCCTTTTCGGGAAGCAGCCGTTTCCGGTTTTATCTTGATGGGAAGATATTACATCATACCACCCATGCCGCCACCCATACCCGGGTTCATCGGAGGCATAGCAGGAGTATCTTCTTTCTTCTCTGCGATTACACATTCTGTTGTCAGGAACATGCCAGCGATAGAAGCAGCATTTTCCAAAGCAACACGAGTTACCTTAGCAGGGTCGATTACACCGGCAGCGCACAGGTTTTCATATTTGTCGGTACGAGCATTGTAACCGAAGTCACCTTTACCTTCTTTCACTTTCTGAACGATAACGGCACCTTCCTTACCTGCGTTAGCAACGATCTGACGCAACGGTTCTTCGATAGCGCGTTTTACGATTTCGATACCTGTTGTTTCGTCTTCGTTTTCACCCTTCATACCTTCCAATGCTTCAATAGCACGGATGTAAGCTACACCACCACCAGGAACTGTACCTTCTTCGATAGCAGCACGAGTTGCATGCAAAGCATCGTCAACACGGTCTTTCTTTTCTTTCATTTCCACTTCAGAAGGAGCACCTACGTAAAGAACAGCTACACCACCTGCCATCTTAGCCAGACGTTCCTGTAGCTTTTCTTTGTCGTAGTCAGAAGTAGTGTTTTCGATCTGAGTTTTGATCTGACCGATACGAGCCTGGATAGCAGCTTTGTCGCCGGCACCGTTAACGATAGTTGTAGTATCTTTGTCAACAGTAATCTTTTCGGCAGTACCCAGCATATCCATTGTAGCACCTTCCAGCTTCAAGCCTTTTTCTTCAGAGACAACAACACCGCCAGTCAGCACTGCGATATCTTCCAACATAGCTTTACGACGGTCGCCGAAGCCCGGAGCCTTCACAGCACAGATCTTCAAAGAACCACGCAGACGGTTTACAACCAAAGTAGCCAATGCTTCGCTGTCGATATCTTCAGCGATGATCAATAGAGGACGACCGCTCTGAACAGCCGGTTCCAGGATAGGAAGCAAGTCTTTCAATACAGAGATCTTCTTGTCGTAGATCAGGATATACGGATTTTCCATCTCGCATTCCATCTTTTCTGTGTTGGTTACGAAGTACGGAGAGATGTAACCACGGTCGAACTGCATACCTTCTACTACGTCAACTGTAGTTTCAGTACCTTTCGCTTCTTCCACTGTGATAACGCCTTCTTTCTTCACTTTCTGCATAGCTTCAGCAATCAGTTTACCGATTGTTTCGTCACCGTTGGCAGAGATCTTGGCTACGTGTTCGATCTTTTCGAACTGGTCGCCTACTTCTTCAGCCTGGTCAGCAATCTTTTCAACCACTTTGGCAACGGCTTTGTCGATACCGCGTTTCAGGTCCATCGGGTTAGCACCTGCTGTAACGTTCTTCAAACCTACACCGATGATAGACTGTGCCAATACAGTAGCAGTAGTTGTACCGTCACCTGCATTGTCGTTTGTTTTAGAAGCTACTTCCTTTACCAACTGAGCACCCATATTTTCAAACGGGCAAGCCAGTTCTACTTCTTTAGCTACCGTTACACCGTCTTTTGTGATGTGAGGAGCACCGAATTTCTTTTCGATGATCACGTTACGGCCTTTCGGGCCTAATGTTACTTTTACAGCATTTGCCAATTCGTCCACACCTTTCTTCAAAAGGTCGCGGGCATCCATATCGTACTTAATTTCTTTTGCCATGATTATATTGTTTTATTATTTTCGTTTAATGAATTAGATAATAGCTAAAATGTCAGACTGACGCATGATAAGATATTTCTCACCCTCCAGTTCGATTTCTGTTCCTGCATATTTTCCGTACAGTACAGTATCGCCACCTTTCACAACCATTTCTTCATCCTTTGTTCCGTTACCCACGGCAACAACTTCACCTTTTAAAGGTTTTTCTTTTGCTGAATCCGGGATAATGATTCCGCCAAGTGTCTTTTCTTCTGCTGCAGCCGGCTTGATAAGCACTCTGTCTGCTAATGGTCTAATGTTCATCTTACTATATTTTTAATTGTTAATAATATTATGTTTACATGTGTTTTTCTAATTCACGTTTATTCCTATGCGAAATCTATGCCAAATTAATTGGCAGGGAAAAGACTGCCAATTTTGCATAAACAGACGTTTAGATGTGCCGACATGACTGACAGGATGACTATACATCCGCCTCACATGCTTCCCGACTAGAACAAAAGTAACGGGAAAGTAGTTCATAAGTCACGGTCTTTTAACTGATAGGTCCTAAACTATTATTCTTTTTAGCATGCCTTAATTTAATTTTCAGCTAGCTAAAAATAGATTTCAACCATGCTAAAAATCAATTCCGAGCATGCTCAAAAGTAAAAAAACAAGGGACGAAAGAGTTAGAATCTGCCGTCCCTTACATTAATATATAGTATATTTCAGATTAGTCTATCAGCAGTGTTGCGATGGAATGAGCCGGTAGTACAGGCTGGTAGACGCGACCGTCGATTTCAACAGATACCTGGCGGTCCTCATTTCCTTCGTTTGCCAAAGCGACAACAATGCTTTTGTCGGGGTTGACAAAGGCCATGAGATTGCTGAACTGGCCGGAGGTTTCCAGTTTACGGGCACCGGGCTGGACGTAATGGCTCAAATGTTTCATTACATAATATTCGGGGGTGTAATGGAAGGTTTTTGTATCGGGATCGACAACCACAAGGGAGTTTTGCGCCCATCCCCAACGGCTGATACCGCCTTTATCCAACGAGATATTCCAATACATATAGGCCGACGCACCGTTATCCAGGTAATGGCGCATCAAGTTCCAGGAGTAAACGGCACCGCTCCAGTCATTCTTTCCGTCGCCGCATTCCTGCTCGGTCTGATAGAGTTTCATATCGGGATAACGTTCGTGTATACCTTTGATCGCACCTTTTCCCGCCCATTGGAAACCTACTGCGCTGATATACTTGCCGCTTGCCGGGTCGGTCAGGATGGTATCCACCAATGCTTCGTTGGCACGTTCCATGGTGCCGAACATCACTTTCACGTCCAATTCCTTCATCGCCGGACCGAGATAGTTGCCGACAAAGTTAGCCAGGGAAGCAGCCGTCCAGCAACAACTAGGGAATATCTGTGCCGAATTGAACTCATTCTGCGGCATGACGGCAAAGATGTCGATGCCCTGTTCACGATAGGCTTCGATAAATTTGGAGAAGTAAAGGGCATACGATTGCAGGTAAAGGGAGTCCTGGATAAACATATCCGTTCCTTCATAACCGACCTTATCGGCAGGCAGGCCGTTGCGGTACTTCTCGTTGTAGGCTTCGCCGGTATAGGCGGAGGCATAATGCTTATTGTATTTCATCCAGGTAGGAGGACACCAGGGAGAGGCCCAGATACGCAGGTCGGAATTGTATTTCTGTGCGCCTTTAATAAAGGGGATCAATGTCTGCTGGTCGTTGGCGATGGTGAAGTATTCCATTTCGAAATCGCCTTCGGTCTCATTATAGGAATACCAGTCGCGGGAGAAGTCGTTGGCACCCACCGGCATACGGCAGATGGTGAAATTCGCCCCTATCTCCGGGAAGAAGAGTTCTTCCATGATCTCTTCGCGGACTGTCGGGTCGAGTTTGCTCAGGGAAATCCAGCCCAGCTCGTTGAAGCAGGCACCGAAGCCGTCTATCTTCTGTCCTTTCTTATGGGTATGGATAACCGCGTCGATCGTCGGAATCGTATCCGAAGAGGCAGAGACCAGGTCGGATTGCTCCTGCCACGGTTCGTTTTCCGTAGTTGTTACCCAGGATGCTCTTGGCTGAACAGAACAGGAAGAGAGGACTAAAGCGAATGCGAGAATTAAAAGAGATGTTTTCATGAGACAGTAATATTAAGGATGGCATAAACCCGTTCCCGTGTTGGACACGGGATCGCAAAAGAACAGGTCATATGCCTATTTATTCAGACAGCACCTTTGCGGCCCCGTGTCAAGCACGGGGACAAGGCTGCTTATTTACATCAGAACTTTGCGATCAGTTCTTCTACAGTGACAGGTGTTTGTTCGCCTGTAATCATATTCTTCAGGTTGATCTTGCCTTCGTTCATCTCCGTTTCGCCAACGATAGCGACATACGGGATTTTCTTCGTATCGGCATACCCCATCTGCTTCTTCATCTTGGCTGATTCAGGGAAAAGTTCGGTACGGATACCGGCGGCACGAACCCGGGCGATAATCGGTAACAGATAACTTTCTTCCTTCTCTCCGAAGTTGACAAATAACAGTTGTGTTGTCTTCAACGAATCGACCGGATACAGGTCCAACTGATTCAGCACGTCGAAGATACGGTCTGCCCCAAAAGAGATACCGACACCCGACACGCCATCCATGCCAAATACACCGGTCAAGTTGTCATATCGTCCGCCACCGGTGATACTTCCTATCTGAACATCCAGAGCTTTAACTTCGAAGATGGCACCGGTATAATAGTTCAGACCGCGGGCCAGCGTCAAGTCGAGTTCCAGTTCCGAATGCATAGGCAGCTGGTCGATACGGTCGAGAATGAAGGTCATTTCTTCGATACCCTTCACGGCTATTTCAGAGGTAGCCAGCTGTTCTTTCAGGACGGCCAGTTTTTCGCGATTGCTACCCGACAGCATGATGATCGGTTGCAAGCGGGCAATCGCCTCTTCTGAAAGGCCTTTGGAACGCAGTTCTTCGTTTACATTATCCAGACCGATCTTATCCAATTTGTCGATGGCCACTGTTATATCAACAATCTTATCCGCTTCACCGATAATTTCGGCAATACCCGACAATATCTTACGGTTGTTCATTTTGATGCAAACACGGATACCGAAACGGTGGAACACCTCATCCATAATCTGAATCAGTTCCACTTCGTTGATCAGCGAATCAGAGCCTACCACGTCACCGTCGCACTGGTAGAACTCACGGTAACGTCCTTTCTGCGGACGGTCGGCACGCCATACGGGTTGTATCTGATAACGTTTGAAAGGGAATGTTATATCGTTGCGGTGCTGCACTACGTAGCGGGCAAAAGGAACGGTCAAGTCATAACGCAACCCTTTCTCACAGGCTTTCACACCGAATCTTACCGGGTTACGTTCCAGCAGTTCTTCATCGGTAATGCCGGAGAAACAATCTCCCGAGTTTAATATCTTGAAAAGTAATTTATCACCTTCTTCGCCATACTTGCCCATCAGGGTCGACAGGTTCTCCATGGCCGGAGTTTCTATTTGCTGAAATCCGTACAGATGATATACTTCACGAATCGTATTGAATATATAATTACGTTTCGCCATTTCTTCGGGCGAAAAATCTCTGGTACCTTTTGGTATAGACGGCTTCTGCATATACTGTTTGCTCTTCTTTATCGTCGGAGCTAACCGACTTTTATATATTAAATTATTATTCGGAATGCAAAGGTAGGTATTTTGTTTCAAATTCGTTATTTATTGGAAAGGTTCATTGTTTTGTCCGTTTCTTTTTGTTATGTTTGCAACATATTTAACAAAACGTATAGCTATGAAAAAGAAATTAAGGAGACAAAAGAAAGTATTGTACGGTGAACTTGGTAGTTTTTGCATCGACTTCGCCAAATACATGGCAACAGGAGTTGTCATCACAACATTATTAAAAGATCTTGAGGGACATAATGTGCTTATTTATTCGGGTGGATTTGTTTTAGTTTCAGGATTTTTGTTTTTAGGCCTATTATTCATTAAACTGAAGGAGGATTAGTTATGCCTGATTTTATATTTGTTTGTTTACTGTTTATGGGAATGGGACTCGGATTTTTAATCTGGGCACTTTATATGGAAGGTAAATTTCATAGAACGAAGAAAAAGAAGAAATAAAAAAGCAGCCCGAGTCATTTGAAATGGCCCGGGCTGCTTTTTTTATCTGATACGGTACTCGCTTAGTCGCGGCTTCTTCCTCCCAGGAAAATCATTATATAATATAATAATGTAGCCAGCGAACCTAAGGCAGCCACCACATAAGTATAAGCGGCAGAGCGCAAAGCATCTTCGGCCATACCATGCGTAGAGACATTCGTTATTCCGGCACGGCTCAACCATACCAACGCACGCTGGCTGGCATTGATTTCGACCGGCAACGTAATGAAACTAAACAACGTTGTCGAAGCAAACAGGATGATACCGAACAACAGCAACTGCGGAAACTGGTGGATCAGCAACATACCGCCCAGCAATACCCAGGTCATGATATTCGAAGCAAAGCTAACCACCGGCACCAATGCCGACCGCATCTTCAGCGGGGCATAAGACGTTGCATGCTGTACTGCGTGACCACATTCATGGGCGGCTACAGCGGCAGCAGCGATACTATTACTATAATAGACAGATTCGCTCAGATTCACCGTTTGATTGGCAGGATTATAATGGTCTGTCAAATGTCCGGGAGTAGAGATCACCTTCACGTCGTAGATGCCGTTATCGTGCAACATCTTTTCAGCCACATCCTTTCCGGTCATACCGTTAGGCATAGGAATCTTAGAATACTTCTCAAACTTGTTCTTCAGTCGGGAAGATACCAGCCAGCTTAACAAGGCAAAACCAATAAATATGATCCAATACATGCTCATAATGTTCCAAATAATTAATTGTTATACAAGATATCTCTTACAAAAAGTCTGCCAAAAACAAAAATGGCAGAAGATTAGCCTGATTAGAGGTGGTCTTCTGCCATTTTGTATTAGTATGTGAGGTTTATTCTTCTGTATACCGGATGATTGTCTGTTCGCGGTCAGGTCCTACCGATACGATTTTAACAGGTACTCCCAACTCTTCTTCAAGGAATGAGAGATATGCGTTAAACTCTTCGGGGAATTCATCTTCGCTCTGCATCTTTGTCATGTCAGTCTTCCAACCCGGCAGTTCAACGTATACAGGTTCGATCGTATCGTCGATCTCGAACGGGAATTCCGTCACTTCTTCGCCATTGATCTTGTAGGCTACGCAAGCCTTGATGGTCTCGAAGCTGTCGAGCACGTCGCTCTTCATCATGATCAGCTGGCTTACACCGTTGATCATAACGGCATATTTCAAGGCTACCAGGTCGATCCAGCCGCAACGACGTTTACGTCCTGTTACGGAACCGAACTCATGTCCTACCGTACACAGTTTGTCGCCTGTTTCATCGAACAACTCTGTCGGGAACGGACCGCTACCGACACGTGTACAATAAGCCTTGAAGATACCGTATACCTCACCGATATTACGCGGAGAGACGCCCAGTCCCGTACAGCATCCGGCACAGATCGTGTTGGAAGATGTCACGAACGGATAAGAACCGAAGTCGATGTCCAGCATAGTGCCCTGTGCACCTTCCGCCAGGACAGACTTACCGTCTTTCAGGAAGTTGTTTACCACATGTTCGCTGTCGATCAGGTTGAACTGCTTCAGGTATTCCAATGCTTCAAACCACTGGGCTTCGAGTTCCTTGATATCATACGAATAGTTCAGTGATTTCAGGATTGCTTCGTGGCGTGCCTTGGCGGCAGCATACTTTTCATCGAAGTTGTGCAGCAAGTCACCTACACGGAGACCGTTACGGCTGATCTTGTCTGTATATGTCGGGCCGATACCTTTACCAGTCGTACCGATCTTTCCGGAACCTTTGGCAGCTTCGTAGGCAGCATCCAGCATACGGTGGGTAGGCAGGATCAGGTGTGCCTTCTTGGAAATACAAAGTTGTTTGGTCAGGTCGTGACCACTGGCAGCAAGCGCTTCGGCTTCCTGTTTGAACAATAACGGGTCGAGAACGACTCCATTACCGATAACATTCACTTTTCCACCCTGGAAAATACCTGACGGAATAGAACGCAGGATATACTTTTCTCCGTTAAATTCCAGTGTGTGTCCTGCATTGGGACCTCCTTGAAAACGAGTGATTACATCGTAGTTAGGAGTCAGCACGTCGACAACTTTTCCTTTGCCTTCGTCACCCCATTGCAATCCTAATAAAACATCTACTTTCATTTTATCTTTATAATAGGCTGTTAATATTCTTTTTTACTATTCTTCTGCTGAAGCTTGAACTTGCATTTACTGCATATCCCGTAGATATACAGCGCATGAAATTCCTGTGTGAAACGGGATATCTTCAGATTGTTGACCTCCTTTTTCAGCACGCTGTCTTTCATTTCCCGAATGGCCCCGCACTTCATGCAAACCAGGTGCAGGTGCGTTTCTGCCAATGCCCGCAGTTCGTACTGAACCGACTGGGCGTTGAGTTGATGCCGCACGATCAGGCCGCCGTCTTCCAGCACATCCAACGTGTTGTAAAGCGTTGCCTTACTCACATGGAAGTTCGCCTCTTCCAGCTTTTCCTGAAGGGAGTACATATCGAAATGACCGGCGAAGCGACATATGCATTCAAAGATCGCATATCTTTCCTCCGTCTTTCGTAGTTTTTTCTCAGTCAGATACTCCGTAAACGACTGCTTCATCTCTATGTACTTCTTTTCATCCATTTCGTTGCGACTCTACGTGACCGACAAAGTTAGCGCATTTATTTTAAACGCAAAGCCTTAGCTATAATATTCAAATTCAAATTTTAAATCATTATAGATTTCCTGCCCTTCCGGTGTCTTCATAAACTCCGGAAAGTCATCGAAACCACTCAACATTTGCTTCGCATGATCGGCCGACTGGCGACCGTAAAATTTCATTGCTTTTATCGCTGCCTGCTTCTCTTTCCAGGAAGCGCCGAAGTCGGGCCAGGCAATCGTCCGCATACATTCCACGATGAATGCGGCTCTCACCGGTGCAACCACCGTCTTCCCTACCCTGAACAGTTCCATCCAGATAAGGTAAGCCACCGTACGGGCATATTCGTCTTCCACATTAAAAATCAGTCCAAGCAGAAGGTTATCGACATACGGCAATTTGCAGAACAGATTACGGCTGCATTGTTCCGCTATTTCCAGATAGGGTATTTCTTTCACCCACTGTTCCGCCTGTTTAAAAGGAAAATCATCCACAGGCTGCAACAGGGATGCCAGTATCTTAAACTCGCGGATATCCTCTTTCCACAAAGCGGCTGCCAGCTCCGAACCGGGTTCGTGCCGGGCGGCTATCTGCTTTATTTCGGGCAGAGGGACACCGAAGTTCAGCTTATAGTCGATGCCCTTTTCACGCATGCTGGTGGCTATGACACCGTTCATCGCCATGCGCAGTTGGGTACGTATTTCTTTCAGTTCGTCCTGCAACATATCTTTAATCGTTATAAGATGGCAAGAATGAATAATCTTTGCTGTAACGAAGCATCTGGTCTGCGTATCCTTCGGTATAATCGAAAACGATGTCGGTCACTTCGCCTTTGTCGTTCTTTACCTCTTTCATCACCGGGTTCACGAAACCTTTGTATGGAGCCAGGTTTAGTTTGGCATAGCGGGCAAGCACTTCGTCGTGTAAAGTCTGGTCTACTTTCACACCGTAATCTTCCACCAGTTTCTTTCCGGCGGCGAAATCGCCTTCGCTCTTGATGCGCTGCACTTCTGCCAATAAGGTGCCAAACAGATTGCGGAGTTTGGCATAATCGTTTACAACGACATATGTCTTGCCGTCACGCTTCTTATATTCAATAACGTTATCGGCTTTACCGTTCTCATAGGCCCACTGGGCGATCAACTGACGGTTGCGCATGTGAGCTTCTTCCACGTCTTTGCCGGCTTCGATACGGACAAGCTGTGTCATCAGGCCATTCATGATATATTTATAATACTCGGCCTTATAGGCTTCGCCATCCGGAACCAGACCTAATTCAACCAGCTTCGGGTCGGCCAGGTAATAAAGACCGAAGAGGTCGGCACGGGCTTCTTCCAGGGTGGAATCGTAGGCTTTCAGCGCGCCCGATTCGGTATCGGGCAGAAGTTTGCCGGAACCATGTCCCAGGCATTCATGCAGGTCGGTATGCAGGTTATCAGTCAGGAAACCGTATTTTGCGAGGGCTTCACGCTCCGCATCACTCCAGATAAATTCTTCGTTAAAGCCATTGCCCTGCGACGCCTTGTCGTAAGCCTCGGTTATATTCTCAATCGTAACGGACTTCGAACCGTGGTCGCGGCGAATCCAATCCGCATTCGGCAGATTGATGCCGATCGGCGTTGCCGGATAACAATCGCCTCCCAACATGGATACGGTGATCACTTTGGCACTCACCCCTTTTACCTTTTCCTTCTTGAAGCGTTTGTCGACCGGAGAATGATCTTCAAACCATTGCGCGTTATCGCTGATAATCTTCGTGCGCTTGGTCGCATCCTTATTGATAAAGTTTACGGTCGACTCCCAACTGGCTTTCATACCCAGCGGATCACCGTAAGTTTCGATAAAACCGTTCACGAAATCCACCTCCGAAGTCGTATCCTCTACCCAAAGGATGGAGTAGGCGTCGAAAGTCTTCAAGTCACCGGTCTGATAGTATTCAATCAGTTTTTCGATAATTGTCTTCTGGGTATCGTTTTCGGCAAAAGGAACTGCTTTCTGCAACTCGCCCACAATCTGTTCGATAGCAGCAGAATAAAGGCCTCCTACTTTCCATACCTTCTCGACAATCTTTCCGTTCTCCTTCACCAGCCGGCTATTGAGTCCGTAAGAGATCGGAGTGATGGTGTCTTTACCCGCTTTCATAGCGGCATAATACTCTTCCACCTCTTTCTGGGTAATACCGCCGCCATAGTAGTTATTGGCAGATGCCAGGATTAAATCCCGGTCACCGCTTTGTACAGTACGTTTTGCCAATACTGCCGGATCAAAGATCACCGGAGAGATTTCTGCAACAAACTGCTCCAAAGTCTGTCCTTCACGCAAAGGAAGTTCAGAGACATTCACCTGCTCCAGACAGCTTTTAAAGAATTCGGGGGTAAAGCCGGGAACAAACTTATCCTCTGCATAATGGTGATGGATGCCGCTTGAGAACCATACCCGTTTCAGGTACGTCTCCAAGGCCTTGAACTGCTCATCCTCGCGATTTCCTTTATATTCCTTGTAAATCGTTTCCAATGCGCGGCGAACCGGCAGGTTATAACGACAATTCTGGTCGAAGAATATGTCGCGCCCCATCAGCGCAGCCTGCGACAGATGATATAATAACTGTTTTTGTTTCAACGAAAGAGACTCGAATCCCGGAACCTGGTACCGAAGTATCTGAAGGTCTGCGAACTGGTCTACCACATAATTAAAATCCTCCTGCGGCGCCTGAACATTCTTTTCTTTCGGGCCTGCACAGGCGGTCAATGCCATTGCTGTCATAAGCGATACAATTGTATTTCTCATTTTATTTATACTAATTCTTTTGTTTTTCCTGAAGTATTACAACGAAAGGCTCTCCCGCAAAGGTAACGAATAAATCGAAGCCATAGGAATATCACCCTAATATTTTGTACCTTTGCAACCGATATATTTATTAAAGAATGGAAATAGCAGCATTAGTATCAGGAGGTGTGGACAGTTCCGTAGTTGTCCATCAGTTGAAGGAGGCGGGATACGATCCTACCATCTTCTATATCCGTATCGGTATGGAAGATAAAGACGGATATATCGACTGCCCCGCCGAAGAGGATATAGAAATTACATCTTACATAGCACGCAAATACGGTTGTCGCATGGAAGTGGTATCCCTGCATGACGAATACTGGGACAAGGTGGTCAGCTACACGATCGACTCGGTGAAACGCGGCCTCACCCCCAACCCGGACATGATGTGCAACAAATTCATCAAGTTCGGCTGCTTTGAAGAGAAATGGGGGAAAGACTTCGATAAAATCGCCACCGGCCATTATGCCACAACGACCGAGATAGACGGAAAAGTATGGCTCTCCACCGCCAAAGACCCGGTGAAGGACCAGACCGATTTCCTGGGACAAATCACGCGCCTGCAAATCCAGAAGCTGATGTTCCCTATCGGCCACCTGATGAAAGCGGAAGTCCGTGCCATCGCTGCTGAACAAAAGCTCCCCAGCGCCATGCGCAAGGACAGCCAGGGCATCTGCTTCCTCGGTAAAATCAATTACAACGACTTCATCGAGCGTTACCTGGGCAAACGTGTCGGCAAAATCGTCGAACTGGAAACGGGCAAGGTACTAGGCAAGCACAACGGCTACTGGTTCCATACCATCGGCCAGCGGAAAGGACTGGGCCTGAGCGGCGGTCCGTGGTTCGTTATCAAGAAGGATATCAAGCGCAACATCATCTATGTCTCCAACGGCTACGACCCGGAAACGCAATACGGGAAGACAATCAACCTGCATGGTTTCGACTTCATCACCGAAGATCCGTGGGGAGAATTTACCGATGAAAAAGAAATTACCTTCAAGATACGCCATACCCCCGATTTCACACCGGGACGTATCCGCCGTATCGGTGACCTTTACCGTATCGAATCGGAAAACAAAATACAGGGTATCGCTCCCGGCCAGTACGGTGTTGTCTACGACAAGGATCATCATCTCTGCCTGGGTAGCGGCATGATTATTGACGAAGAAAAATAAGTCTTTGTCAATAATTATATTTATCTTTGTATCAGACTATAATATATATGACTATGGAAGCAACAACATTAAAAACATTCGAGATATCCATTCCCGAAAAATACGCATCCGCCATACGCTCACTGGTTAAAAGTATGGGAGGAAGCATCAAAGTCCGCAAAGAAAAGAAATGCGGCCTGGATGAAGCATTGGAAGATGTGAAGGCCGGAAGAGTATATTCTTACTCTAGTGTGGACGAAATGTGGGAGGCTCTTATGAAATGA
Organism: Parabacteroides caeci; assembly: GCF_023656795.1. Classification (NCBI taxonomy): domain Bacteria; kingdom Pseudomonadati; phylum Bacteroidota; class Bacteroidia; order Bacteroidales; family Tannerellaceae; genus Parabacteroides; species Parabacteroides caeci. Next base: position 76,711 of record NZ_JAMOKT010000025.1, on the reverse strand, counting down.
GATATACACCTGACACGACCCACAAATTCAACAAAGATTTCAAACGCTGTCAGAAAAGAGGTTATAACATGAGCCTCCTGCGTAAAGCGGTTGATATACTAAGTGAAACCGGTACCCTCCCTCCCGAATATCGTCCGCATAAATTAAGCGGCAAATACGAAGGCCTATGGGAATGTCATATTCAATCCGACTGGTTACTGGTTTGGAATCAAAATGACACAAAACTCATACTCCTGTTCACAGATACCGGCACTCATGCCGATCTGTTTTAATAGAAAAGTTCAAAATTAGAACGACTGCGGCAGCTATCTCGAATGGTTGCCGCAGTCGTTTTATATGATTGCAGCACCTATTTTTTACCGCTGCGGCAGCTATTTCTTACAATTGCCGCAATCATTTTCCCGGCATACCGCCTTTATTTCAACTATTTCACCCTATTATTTCATTTTTCCCGTCTTTAATTTGGTTTATAACGTAAACCATTTTATATTTGCAGCGTGTAGGTGAGACATGCGCAGCTCCTTGCACTTTTTTAATCCATATATGGTTTATGTTATAAACTTATTTACATCCACATTTAAAGTAGACAAAACATGAATACGAAACGAATTATACTATTTATTCTGGCAATATTCTTTACTTGCAATCTTGCCGAAGCACGGACAATCACCGTCAAAGTGAGCAACATACGCGGAGAAAACGGAACAATCCTCGTCATGGCTCAATCAGGGAAAGAGACAAAACCGGTATACGGCATGGCCAAACCGGAGAAAGGAGAAGCAACCATCACGCTTGAAAACGTCGAATGGGAACAGTTCGATATCTCAGTCTTCCATGACGAAAACGGCAATTACCAAATGGACTTCACCGAAGATAAAAAGCCGGCTGAAGGATATGCCATAAAGAAATGCAAAACGCAACAGGAAGAAGAGACAGTCAAACTGAAATTATATTACCCGGCAAACGAGTAAGACATGAAATGGCTGTTATTCTTTACACTCATCTTTGCTACCGGCTTTCCGGCTATAGCCCGGAAGCCGGCAACGGCAGAGATTTACTCCGGCCACATTACCGACGGGCAGGGAAACGGAGTTGAATACGCGACAATCGTCCTCTTGCAGGATGAGATTCAAAAAGCAGGTACGACAACCGACAACAAGGGTAATTTCACCATGGAAGCAAAAGCAGGAACATATAAAGTAATCGTCCGGTGTATCGGATATGAGCCGCTGCAAAAAGAATTATTGCTGCCCGCATCCATGCACGACACCCTTTCGTTGAAGGCTTCTTCCTATGCCTTGAAAGAAGTTGTGGTACAGGCAAAAAATATCGAACGCAAGGCAGACCGTTTCGTCCTGTCCGTCTCCCCTTCCGCCGGGAAAGACGGTACCGAATTATTGTCGCAGGCTCCCGGCGTATGGCTGGCAGAAGATAATATCTCCATCAACGGAGCACAGGGCACAAAGGTATTCGTCGATAACCGCGAAATAAAACTTACCGGCGAAGAACTTCTCACCTACCTTCGTTCGCTGAAATCGGAAGATATCAGGCGAATAGAAGTCATCCCGATAGCCGGAGCAGAATATGAAGCCAGCTCACGGGGCGGAATCATCCTGATCTCACTCCGCCGGCGGCAAACGAACGGTATCCAGGGGAGTGTCACGGCCGGGGGCGCCTTATCTGCTACCCTTACCCGTTACATGCCTTCCGGAACACTCAATGCACGCCTCGGGAAATGGACCGTAAACGCCGCCGCCTCCGGTAATTTCACACCGAAGAATGAGAGCATGATGACATCCGTCAGGCAATATCCGGACAATGACAACCGCTTTTCCAGTCTCTCCAGGTTCGACACACGATCGGACTATGGTACGGGACGCATCGGAGCCATCTTCGAAATCGATACCGTCAACAGCATCGGAGCGGAAATAGAATATGTCGGACAGCTGTCTAAAGGCAACTCTTACAGCGAAACGGAACTGACAAAGCAGGAATGGCTAATAAACAGCACCGGCGATTATAACCAGAAGGATGATTACAACACTTTATCCGCTACCGCCAACTACCTGCATAAACTCGACGACAAAGGCTCCCTGCTCAAATGGATTGTCGATTATGCCGGCAAAAAGTCGACAGGGAAAAACAACTACTATGTCGTACAAAAGGCAGCAGGCCGGGAGATAGACAGTACGTACCGAAGTAACAGCGATGCAACCTACAAGATCGTCACCACCGATATTTCAATGAATAAATACTTCCGGAAAGGAATGTCGCTGAACACCGGCCTGAAATACACGCATACATTCATGGACGATAATTCCTGCTACGAAGGTCTCTCGGCCGACCAACAATGGAGTATCAGTCCGGCTTACGGCTACGCACTCAAATACAAGGAAAACATCATGGGAATATATGCATCTTTTTCAACAGAAATCAATCGCTGGACGTTCATAGCCGGACTGCGGGGCGAATATACCCGGACCGCGAACGAGAGCGACCGGATCAAACGGGATTATTTCGACCTGTTCCCGAACCTAAGCGCCACCTATGCCTTCAACAACCTGAAGACCTGGATGCTGGTCGGACAATACACACGCAACATCGAACGTCCGGCCTTCTATACGCTCAACCCGAACCGGCTCCAGACCTCCGATTACAGCTACAACATAGGCAACCCCTACCTGAAACCGACCTATATCCACCGTTTCAGCACGACCCTTGTCTATAATTACCGTTACACGCTGACAATCGGAGGCAGCCTGCACCGCAACCTGATCCGCGAATTCTGCAAGGTAGACGCCGTCGACCCGGACGTTTCGTATATCACCTACGAAAACCATGACGTCGAAAACCATTGGTTCGTTGCCGCCAGTATCCCGGTTCAGCCCGTCCCATGGCTTAACCTGGCAGCCAATTTCGTCGGTGTACGCCAGGATATCCGTATGACGGAGAAAGCCGCATTTGCCCACCATTACCTGGCATTCGCAAACGCGACCGCAACCTTCACGCTACCGAAAGACATCACGCTCGAAGGACAATACAGCGGAACCAGCCGCCTGTATTCAGGAAACAGCGAAGTGGCTCCCCGGCACATCGTCAGCCTGTTTGCCCGGAAAAAGCTGGCCGGCAACCGCTTCCTGATAACTGTTTCGGTCGATAATATCTTCAACCGCTATAACGACTTTGCCAGCCATATCGAAGCCTACACGTCACAAAGCCACTTCGAAAGCGGACACCTCGGACGTACCTTCAAAGCGACACTGACCTGGAACTTCAACAGCGGCAGGAAAGTAAAGAAGCCGACAATCGAACGGGGCGTAAACTCTGAAAGAAACCGGTTGAACGAAAAATAGACCGGAATGATTGACTGTTAAAAACAATGACATTATCTTTGAACAAACATAGTACGAACAATATAAAAACAAATAAAATCATGGAAGAAAGACTTTTAAACGAGAAAGAAAGCCTGGAACTCATCACACAGATGATAAACTCCAGCAAAAAGAATATGGAGGTGGGACAGGGAAACATAATGCTGTTCTGGGGATATTTTACGACAGCCTTATCGGTTGTGCTGTTTCTGCTGATCAACTTCACACACAACTTCATCTGGAGTTGGGGCTGGATGCTGATGTTCGCCGTATGGCCGGTGATCTCTTACAGAAAACGACAAAACAAACCGAAGGTCGTTACCTATACAGACAAAGTGATCTCACAGGTATGGCTAGTGATGGGATACATGTTTATCATTACTTTTCTGACGATCGGCATTATGGAAATTACATTCGCCAGACATGCAGATTTCCTGCTTATGCTACCGCTCTCCCTGGTCTATTGCGGACTCGGGACTTCCATTACAGGCATTATAATACAGGAGCGCTGGATGACTTACGCCCCCCTCATTGCGTTTATTGTAGCAATATATATGCTAACCATGCTGATAATGGGTGAAAAAGCAACAACTTTGTGGTATCTTTACTTCGGTTTATCGTTCGTGTTTATGATGATCATACCCGGACATATCGTCAATAATAAAGCCAGGAAGCAATGTTTAAAGAACTAGATCCGTTACTTCATTCACAATTGCGGCTCGCCGTGATATCCATCCTCCTTTCGGTCGAGGAGGCTGAATTCGTCTATCTGCGGGAAAAGACACAGGCGACAGCGGGAAACCTGAGTGTACAGATAGACAAACTGAGCGAAGCCGGCTACATAGAAGTCGAAAAGAGCTTTGTCGGAAAGAAACCCCGTACCACCTGCCGGATAACATCCGTAGGACGACAGGCATTCGAGAATTACGTAAATGCCCTGAAAGACTATATCGGAGGAAACTAATCCCTCCGCCAGCCACCGCATACCAATAAAAAAGGCTGCCATCAATCCGACGGCAGCCTTTTTATATCATTAATCCCTGCTAATTAAATAGCGTATAAAGAACTGATAGATTCACCACTGCAAACACGGCGGATTGCTTCAGCAAACATATCGGCAACAGACAATACTTTTACTTTCTCGCATTTCTTTGCGTAAGGAATAGAATCGGTAAAGATCATTTCCGTCAATGAAGACTGGTCCACACGGGTAGAAGCCGGATCAGACATGACAGCGTGGCTGGCGATTGCACGTACAGACTTAGCGCCGTTTTCCATCATCAGGTTAGCGGCTTTGGTGATTGTACCGGCTGTATCCACCATGTCATCCACCAGAAGAACGTCCAGACCTTCCACGTCACCGATGATACGCATTTCAGCCACCTCATTGGCACGCAGGCGTGATTTGTGACAGATAACCATCGGCAATCCCAGGTATTTGGAATAGCTGCTGGCACGTTTCGTACCACCCACGTCAGGAGTAGCGATACACAAGTTATCCAAAGGCAGTTCTCCCTTGATATAATCCAGGAAGATAGAAGAAGCATACAGGTGGTCTACAGGAACATTGAAGAATCCCTGGATCTGGTCCGCATGTAAATCCATTGTAATCAGACGGTCGATACCGGCAGTGCTCAACATATCTGCGATCAATTTTGCACCGATAGACACACGGGGTTTGTCCTTTCTGTCCTGACGGGCCCAACCGAAATAAGGAACAACAGCAATTACAGAATGTGCAGAAGCACGTTTAGCCGCATCAATCATCAGGAGCAACTCCATCAGATTGTCCGAGTTAGGAAATGTTGATTGAACAAGGAACACGTCACGGCCACGGATAGACTCTTCATAAGATACTGAAAATTCACCGTCAGCAAAATGTTGAATGTTCATCTGCCCCAGAGGACAACCAAGACTATTGCAAATTTTCTCTGCAAGATACCGGGAGTTGGTTCCCGAAAACACCAAGAAAGGAGTTTGTGCACTCATTATTCCGAATATTTATCTTAAGTAAATAGATTTGAATTGTGCTGCAAAAGTACAAAACTTATTTGCAATTATCCCTTTATCTTCGGAAAACTTTCAACAATAAGGGCGAGTCAACCCCGCCCCTGTTACTTTTTCTAACGAAATGAAAGACTCATTACTTATACGTAAACTTCAGAACCTTACCCGAATAAGCCGGCAAAACAAGCTGATACGGCCACGCCGCCGTCAGCGTACTGATGCAAGTCTCTCCCGTCAACAAATCCGTCTGTGTTGCAGCCTTGTTATCGTCAAAACCCAGTGTAAGAAATGCGTCGGAAGGAATCTTTACCCGCACCGTCTGTTCGCTTTTATCGAAATTCACGACAATCAGTACGACCTCGTTACGGTATTTACGCATAAAGGCATACTGGCTATTCGAATTGAAATACGGATTCCGCGAGTTAGCATACATCAGGTCGAAGAAAGCTCCCTGAGTAATGGCCTGCTCCGATTTCGCCACATTCAATATCCGGGCATACTTCTCTCGCAGTTCACGCTGCTCGTGCGTCAAACCGGCGCCATCGAACTTCCAGTCGTTGATCCATTTACGCAGGCTCTCCACGCTCCAGTAGTCGAAGATCGTCGTACGCCCGTCACGTCCGCTGAAACCTTCCTCGTCCATACCCGGCTCGCCCAACTCCTGACCGCTGTAGATCATGACCGGGTTCGTATTCATCATGGCCGAAACAATCATACCGGGGATACCCGGACGGTGATCGCCGGCAAAGAAATAAGAGGCGATACGCTGCTCGTCATGGTTTTCCAGGAAGTTCAACATATGTGACTGGATACCTTCCAGGCTCTGCCAGCAGTAAGAGATCGTGTTGGCCGCAGCCTGATTGCACATCACCGCACGCACGGTATCGTACAGTCCAACCTTATCATACAAATAGTCAAAATGACCGTTGAAAATATAGTTACGGTATTCTGCCGGATTATAAACCTCGGCTATGAAACAAACAGCATGTTTTTCTTTTACCTTCGGAATCACCCAGTTCCAAAATTCCACCGGTACCATCTCCGCCATATCACAACGGAAACCGTCAACGCCTTTATCCGCCCAGTAAAGCAGGATATCCAGCATCTTCGTCCAGGTGCCGGGCACCGGGTTGAAATGACCGATCCGGCCATTCACATAATCCACGCCATAATTCAGCTTGACCGTTTCGTACCAGTCGTTCTTTCCCGGACACGGACTAAAACAGTCATTTCCCGTCACTTTAGCGGGGAACTCACTATAATCGTAATCCCCGTGCGCTTCGGCAAACGACAGGTGCAACGGGCATCCCGGAATATAATAGAAGTTATTATTACGGTCGAACCCTTTGGTCGTATCATCATGCTGCCCCAGATCTTCGACATACGACATGCGGGCATCCGAGTAATATTCGCGTGCCACATGGTTCGGCACAAAGTCAATGATCACCTTCATCCCGGCATCGTGCGTACGTTTCACCAGCGCTTCGAACTCCTTCATACGGTTCGGCACCTTCTCTGCCAGGTCGGGGTCTATATCGTAGTAATCTTTTATTGCATAAGGGGAACCGGCTTTGCCTTTCACCACGTCCGGATGATCTTTACGTATCTGATAAGCGGAATAATCGGTCTGGGTAGCATGTTCTATCACTCCGGTGTACCAGATATGCGTCGTACCCAGTTCCTTGATCTTTGCCAGGGCCGTCGGTGAAAAGGCGGAGAACTTTCCTACTCCGTTTTCCCTTACACTACCGTTCTTTACCAACGGAGACTTCAGATTTCCGAACCAACGGGGGAATACCTGATAAATGATCATTTTATCCATTTGTTTCATCGCTTTTATCAACTTTAAATATTATCGGTAAAAGTTACCCGGGCAAGCGCCGGACAAAGCTATGGCAGGAGCATATTGTTCTTCCGCGCCATAATCGCTTTCACCAGAGTTTCATGTTTATTCTCTTGTATCACCAATTCGAATGCGCGGATCGCTGCATCATAACCGATGCGGGCAATCTGTTCCACATTCTCCAAATCAAAAGTTTTATACATGCCGAATTCTTCCGCCTCGATCAACACGTCGCACATCTCACGATCTTCCAGCGTATTGGCCCGGAACATATAATGATAGGAACGCTCTGCAATATGAAATATCGTCTGTTTGTATTTCTGGGGGACCAGCGGGCTGACATTCACCCCGATCACCCGCTCGCACCTGTCGCGGATTATGGAAACCGGGAAGTTATGAAACAAACCACCGTCCACATAATGTACCCCGTTAATCACTACCGGACTGAAAATGATCGGTATACTGCATGAAGCAGTCACCGCCTCCACGATAGGCCCGCTGTCGAACTCATGGCTTTCGCCGTTATCCAGGTCGGTCGCTACCACAATCATAGGGGTTTTCAGTTCTTCAAATGTCTTGGCTCTCAGATGGCGTTTCAGGAAATACCGGAAACGTTTGCTGTCGAACAAGCCGGACTTGGGAAGCTGGAGTTGTGCAAATTCGGAAAATTCACGGCCTGTAAAGAGTTCTTTCAACTCGTCCGCCGAATAACCGTCGGCAAACAAAGTACCCATTAACGCACCGACACTCGTCCCAACGATGATATCCGGCTTCAGTCCGCACTCCTCCAGTAATTTGAATACCCCAAGGTGTGCAAAACCTTTCGCGCCTCCGCCGCTTAAGGCCAATCCTAATCTATAGGTCTTATGGTTCGATTCTTGCGTCATTGTATGTTTTCTCTCTTTTACGGTGACAAATATGCTGTTTTTTTTAGAATGAAACAGTATTATTTACGAAAAAGTTTCTCTACGTTTTTATTTTTCTTACATTTACGGAGAGAATAATGTGCCAATTTGCCAATGGAAATAATGTGCTAATATGCCAATGGAAATAGCTACAGATTCTATTTATTTCCTCATTGACACATCGGATTATTGGCACATTGGCATATTATTCATTTTAAATCTAACGACTATGATAACTAGTATTTTCTGGATTGTGCCCGTGGCGTCGGTTCTGGCGCTGGTATTTGCCTGGTTCTTCTTCCGGCAAATGATGAAAGAGAGTGAAGGAACGGAAACGATGGCTAAAATCGCTTCTTATGTGCGTGAAGGTGCGATGTCGTACCTGAAACAACAGTACAAGGTAGTAGCCTCGGTTTTCCTTGTGCTGGTTATCTTGTTTTCCATTATGGCTTACGGCTTCGGCGTGCAGAACGAATGGGTGCCGATCGCCTTCCTGACCGGCGGTTTCTTCTCTGGACTGGCGGGATTCCTGGGGATGAAGACGGCGACTTATGCCTCCGCCCGTACAGCCAATGCCGCCCGTTCATCGCTCAATAAGGGGTTGCAGGTCGCTTTCCGCAGCGGCGCCGTCATGGGACTGGTGGTGGTCGGCCTCGGACTGCTCGACATCTCTTTCTGGTACGTCCTGCTGAACGCTTTCATTCCGGATGAAGCCTTGAACCCGACCCATAAACTGACCATTATCACTACGACCATGCTGACCTTCGGCATGGGAGCCTCTACACAGGCGCTCTTTGCCCGCGTGGGAGGTGGAATCTATACAAAAGCCGCCGACGTGGGAGCCGACCTTGTCGGAAAAGTGGAAGCCGGCATTCCGGAAGACGACCCGCGTAACCCGGCCACCATCGCGGATAACGTGGGTGACAATGTAGGCGACGTAGCCGGTATGGGTGCCGACCTGTACGAATCTTACTGCGGTTCGATACTGGCGACCGCCGCCCTGGGTGCTGCCGCTTTCGTCTCGTCCGGTAATATAGATATGCAATATAAGGCAGTAGTCGCACCGATGCTGATCGCGGCTGTCGGCATCGTCCTCTCTATCCTGGGTATTTTTGCCGTCAGGACGAAAGAGGATGCCAATATCCGGCAGTTGTTGAAGGCGCTGGCTATCGGGACAAACCTCAGTTCGGTGCTGATCGCTGTTTCCACTTTCGGGATACTTTATCTGCTCGGCCTCGACAACTGGTTCTGGATCAGTTGCTCGGTAGTGATCGGCTTGCTGGTCGGCATCGTGATCGGCCAGGCAACGGAATATTACACCTCACAATCCTACAACCCGACCAAACGGGTTTCGGAAGCGGGACTGACAGGGCCGGCCACCGTTATCATTTCCGGATTAGGACTGGGAATGCTTTCTACCGCCATCCCCGTGCTGGCTGTTGTGGTAGGTATCATCTGCTCTTTCCTCTTTGCCTCCGGGTTTGACTTCGGCAATACGGGAATGGGACTTTACGGAATCGGCATCGCTGCCGTCGGCATGCTTTCCACCCTGGGTATCACACTGGCTACCGACGCTTACGGCCCGATTGCCGACAATGCCGGAGGAAATGCCGAAATGTCTGGCCTGGGCAAAGAAGTACGCAAACGTACCGATGCCCTCGACTCGCTGGGGAACACCACAGCCGCCACCGGTAAAGGATTCGCCATCGGCTCTGCCGCCCTGACGGGATTGGCGTTGCTGGCGTCTTATATAGAAGAGATCAAGATCGGCCTGCTGCGCCTGGGAGAAACCGTCTTGTCGTTTGCCGACGGACGTACGATGGAGGTATCGAAGGCTTCTTTCTCCGACTTTATGATCTACTACGATGTGACGCTGATGAATCCGAAAGTACTGTCGGGCATGTTCCTGGGGTCGATGATGGCCTTTATGTTCTGCGGGCTGACGATGAACGCCGTAGGACGCGCCGCCGGACATATGGTAGAAGAAGTACGCCGCCAGTTCCGCGAAATACCGGGTATCCTGACAGGAAAAGCGGAACCCGATTACGCCCGTTGCGTAGAGATTTCGACGAAAGGGGCACAACATGAGATGGTTGTTCCTTCGTTGCTGGCGATCATCGCCCCGATAGTGACCGGACTGATATTCGGTGTGACCGGCGTGATCGGCCTGCTGATCGGCGGACTAAGCACAGGTTTCGTACTGGCCATCTTCATGGCCAACGCAGGCGGCGCCTGGGACAACGCTAAGAAACATATTGAAGAAGGCAACCACGGCGGCAAAGGCAGCGAAGCCCATAAGGCAACCGTTGTCGGCGATACCGTCGGCGACCCGTTCAAAGACACTTCCGGTCCGAGCCTCAATATCCTGATCAAGCTGATGAGCATGGTGGCTATCGTAATGGCGGGGTTGACTGTAGCGTGGAGTTTATTCTGAAACAGTTAATATAATCTAACCGGGATCAAATACTCGCATACGAATAGTTCGTAATTACGAGCTATTCGTATTTTTGTTGATAGTAAACAACTTTAAATAGATCCTGTATGAAAACAACTTATCTGCTCCTCTCCTCCGTCTTGTTACTGGGATGTTTATCCGCCTGCAACATTTTCACCCAGAAACAAAAAGCACTGAAAACGAACGACGGAAGTATCACCACCGTTGAAACAGGCGGAAACAAACTGACCGTGTGCGACTTCGCCCTCGTGAAAGACACTATCGACGTGCCGCTCAGCGAATTTGTCGAAGACTGTCGCATCATACGTTTCGACAACTCTGACTCCGCCATGTTCAAAGCCTGGTTCACACTCGTCACCGACCAGTATATCGGGGTACGGCAACAAAGCGGCGGACCGTTCAAACTCTTCGACAAAGAGGGTAAATTCCTGCACGACATCGGCTCCGTAGGCAATGGGGCCGGAGAATATGCCGTATCCATTTACGATGAAGTCATCGACGAAAAGAACGACCGTATCTTCCTCTCACCTTTCTATGGCCGGAAGATCATGGTGTACGGCACGAATGGTAAATGGATCAAGGACATCCCGCTTCCGGGACAGATCAACAAACCTAAATTATCGCTCAATGCAGACGGCACATTATCCGTCGTACACATGCCATTCCAGGAAGGGGAACCGCTTGCCTTCCAAGTGGATATGGAAGGAAACATCCTGAAACAGATCCCGGCAACCGCCAAAACGACAGTGTCGGACTTCAACGGAGAAGTTTTCTCTTACAAAAACGGCAACGGGTTCGATTTCTTCCACACCAGCATAGACACTCTTTTTATCTACGATCCTGTCGGCAACCGGTTATTGCCTGAATTTACCATGACTTTCCCGAATCCGGAAGAGAAACCGATACATCTATACTACCGGCTTCCGAATCACTTCATGGTCAATTATTATTTCTGGAGGAAAAACGGGCCGGAAAATGGCGGAGATATCCTGATTGATAAAAAGAAGAATGCTTCCTCCCATTTCCGTCTGATAAACGACTTCTACGGAAACCTCCCCATCCCCGGATCAGGCCACAATTTCTACCAGGGATATTTTATCCGGAATATGGAACCGGGACAACTAGCCGAACAGATAGAAAAACATCTCGCCTCCGGCAAATGCCCCAGCCAGGACAGAAAGAAACTCGAAGAACTGGCCGCAACGCTGGATGAGAATGATAATAATGTGTTGTTTGTCGGGAAAGTGAAATTATGAATAAGGCAGGAATATAAATTAATTGCTTATCTTTGCTAATAATTAAAAGATAAATCATTATAAGATGAGTCCTATATTCAGAAGAGAAGATGGATACAGCTTCAAAATATTCTCCAACGAGGAAGAAAGGAAACATATCCATGTTGTAAAAGCGGAAAATGAAGCCAAATACTGGCTTGAGCCTTCTATCGAATTAGCTGAAAACTATGGATTCACTTCTAAGGAAATCAAGAGAATAACTCAAATAATAGAAGAACATGGAAACGAGTTTAAATACAAATTCGCAGAACACATCGGTAAGCGTATTAATGATTAATTCCCAAGGCATTGCCCTGTCTGTGCAAGGGTGCGATTATTTCATTTCTTACAACCGGATGCCATGGCTCCGTGACGCCCGTATCAGTGATGTACTGAATGTTCGAACAGCAGGACGCTCAGCGATCGAATGGCCGGCTCTCGATATAGATCTTGAAATAGAGAGCTTGAAACATCCGGAACGCTATCCGCTCATCATGAAGCGCACACCGCTGGACAACATTTGAAAAAGAAGTGACCCTTCGGATATAGAAACAATGAACCTGCCTGTTCCATTATAATGGCGCTTGTAGGGGCGGTTTGCGAACCGCCCCTATTTTCCTACTCTTCCTACTGCTTCTTCCTACCCAACAGGAACCCCAGCAACTCCATGATAAACCGGAGGATGGTTCTTACCTTGTTGCCACTGCCATTTTCTTTCTCATTCATACGCTTTATTATTTAAGTTATACACTATGGGGACCAACGACCGTGCAATGCTTTCCAGCATGTTGCAATACGCCTCGCGGTTATCCCCGTTTACTTCACTGATATATTTGCTGTAGGCCATCTCGCGAGCATAAGCCCGGGGATAGTTGCTGACGGCGGCCGCCTGTTTGTAGGCGGTGGCAATCAGGCGGGCAAAATCGAGAAAACTGTTCTCCGCCCGGTCGTAACGGCGGAACACAAGGCCGTCGGGATTGTCCAGGTCCGTCTTTCCCCCGTGCCAGTAAGCGTTGGAAACGCCATAGCCGGTCAGCCCGAAGAAATTATTGTAGCACGTAGCCAGGCGGCTCTCTCCCCACCCGCTTTCGATAGCAGCCTGCGCCAGGATGACTACCGGGTTCAGGCCGTACAACTCACCCGCCATACGGGCGGCGGGGAGGTACTTTGTTGTAAACGATTGCTTATCCATATGATGTCCGTTTCAGGTAAATTACTCGATTTCAGGGCGGTCGCCACCACCGCCTTCCGGCGGGGTTGAAGGTTTCGCCTCCTCCAGCTTGAAACGCTCCCCCTTCGTAGTCTGGGTCAGGTTACGAAGTTTGGCGCCGGGACGGAAACGGAGACGGGCGCGGTACAACAAATTGGTCGAGAAATCATCGGTCGTAACACTTCCCGAACTGGTCTGGATCAGCTGGAACGTCCCCAAGTCGCCACACTGGACCACTTCCCCACGCCCCAGAAACATCAGAAGGAACCGGATCACACGGTCGATCACCACCTTCACATCCCCACTCGAAGCGGTCGAACTCTCCGCCACCGCATCACACAACTCATCAAACGTGCAGGTCCCCGTCGCACGGGTCTGGGCATAATAGAGCTTCTCTTTCCCTGCTTCCACATTTTTACTGAGGTTCTTCCGGAGAACCAAATGATACTGTACTGCCATAACTTTACTGTTTTTAGTTGATTATTAATTACATATCAAAGATACGCCCGGAGGGGAGGCCGGTTGAAGCCATAGGTGACGGGACGTTACGAAGCGACAGTTTATTTCAGATAATTTCAGATATCTCCGGGCAATCGTATGAAAAGAAGATGGTATTATGTAGAAACAAATCCGAAAAGAAATCGTATCTTTGTCAACATACTAAAAAACAGAATGATATGACATTTATAGCCAATCCCATTTATGACGTCGTCTTCAAGTTTATGATGGAAGACGAGAAGGTAGCCAAACTGCTGCTTTCCGCACTATTGAAAAAAGATATCATCGAGTTGCAGATGCGCCAACATGAATACACAGCCATGCAACAAACCCGTATCTCCCTGTTCCGTATGGACTTCTCAGCCAAAATCCGTGACAACGACGGCACAGAACACCTTGTGCTTATCGAATTGCAAAAAACATGGCTGGCTACCGAAACTCTTCGTTTCCGCCAGTATCTGGGTACGCACTACCTCGATAAAAACAACATGCGCGACAATGGAGAGTCACGCTTCGGTCTGCCCATTATCTCCATTTATATCCTCGGTCATATCCTGGGCGACCTGAAAGAGCCGGTCGTTTACGTACGCCGCCGATATCTGGATTACGATGATCAGGAGATTGATCAGAAAGATCCCTTTATCGAAAGTCTGACCCACGACAGCATCATCGTACAGATTCCTTACCTGCAAGGTCGTACCCGCAATCGTCTCGAGCGCCTGCTCCATGTATTCGACCAGAATTACCGTACGCCCGGCGACGAGCATCTGCTAGAAATAGACGAAACCATCTTCACCGCCAGCGAGCAGGTCATCCTTACCCGCTTGCTCAAAGCCGGTGTAGCCCCTGACGTGCGCCGCTCCATGGAAGTAGAAGACGAAATCCTCTCCGAAATCGAAAAGCGCGACACTGACATTATGCAGAAAGAACAGGAACTCGAACAGAAAAGACGGGAACTCGAACAAAGCAAACAAGCGATCGAGCAAAGCAAGCAGGTGATCGAGCAAAGCAAACTGGAACTTGAACAAAGCAAACAAGAACTCGAACAAAAAGATAAAATGTTACAGGAAATGGTCCGAATGCTGACGCAAGCCGGAATTTCGCCAGAAGACATTGCACAAAAACTATCTTTATCCCTTCAGGATGTAAAGAATTTACTCTAAGGAAGTTATTCAATTACACGATTTGCTAAAAAACGAACAAATAGTTTGCCGCGTCCATTGATTTTTCGTATCTTAGAAGAATAAAACCATACATTTTATGGAACAAACGACCTTCACGATACGGGCCTACGGAGTAGGCGAACTGGCGGCACTCTACAGTCCTCACCTCAGCCGCAGGGGAGCGATCCTGCAACTTTGGCGGTGGATCAATTATCATGGCGTACTGAAAGCCAAACTGGTTGAACTGGGGTATCATCCCGGAGTCAGGAGTTTCACACCCCGCCAGGTGGAATGCATCGTCGAACATTTAGGAGAACCCTGAAAAAGAAGAGAACGGGTGGCGCAGTCATCCCAAAGGACTGCCGCAACTGTTTTCAGGGACTGCGGCAGTCGTTTTATGTCGTTGCGGCAACCCCTGCAAAAAACTGCCGCAGCCAGTGGAGAAAGAAAGGGCGGGTAGTGTCGATTGTGGCTGCCAGGCGGCCGATAGGGTCCGTCGTCCCGTCCCAGCGCGGCAGGTTATCGAAGTAAGACTTGAAAGGATTATACTCGGGGCTGAAATCGGAATAGATCACCGAACGCAGGTCGGACACGCGGCAAAACACACCCGATTTCTGCAATGCACACCAGACGGAATTCTCCCAATAATCGGTGACCGGTTGAAAGGCATCGTGTTTCTTCAGGTCCCGGTATTCAACCGTGCGTCTGACGATATTGCGACGAAGTTTGTAATATTTTGTCAGAAACTCCTGTATCTGATTGACAAAACTGTCTCCGCGCTGCAAACGGGACGCCGGCTTCTCCGTAGCATATTGTTCGGTATGCGCATAAGCGCTGTCGATTGCCTGCCGGCGTTCCTCGACCGGCAGGTCGTCAAATGATTTTGCGGCATAGGCTTCGACCTCCTCTCTGGCAACCCCGAAGCGGTTGCAGTAGCCGGCAAAAAGGTGCACGTAATTGTTGCGGTTGCCCTCGGCATAAGGGAACTTGCGGCTGGCCTTTCTACGGGCGGAAGAGATCAGTTGTGACACAGTCTTTCCGCCTATGGCTTCTATCGGCGGCAGACCGGCGGGCAAAGTGCCTTCCCCTTTCAGCCAGGGTTCGAAACGGGGAGAGAGATAGAGCTGCTGATCGTACGACATGATGCAGAGCCGCCCGGCATCGCTGCCCGAAGTGTCCGCCCCGACACCCAGCAGGTGTTCGTACCAGTCTTTCACCAGCTTGTAGACAGCGAGATGTTTTGCGGGGATCAGTTCGGTCCCGACAGCCGGATAGACAATGATCTTGATGCCCCGTCCGCGCGGGCTGATCCAGCAGGCCACCGTATAGACGGCTTCGCGCACCAGGGCAAGCAGGCGCGGCAGGTCTTCTTTGTTCAATTCGTCGAAATCGAGGATGGTAAGCGGATTGTAGCCTGTCATATATTTCGGCAACCGTTGTTTCTGATAGGTGGCGGAGACGGTTATGGCAGGCAGCTTTTTCTTCTGCATGTCGGCTTCATCCTGATTTCCGGCGTCCATAAAGGCGCGGATACGGTTAATTTCGGTGGCATACTTGCCATTGCGGATGTCGTAAAGGGCGTCGATCAGGGGAATATCCCCCATACATCTCTTAAATCCGGCGAATAAGGTTACGTTTATCATAATAAGATAAAATTAAGTGAGTATTATTCAGCCCAAGGTACGGGCATTAAACAAGGCAGCCTATGTTTTTACATTATATTATGAAAAACATAAGCTGCACGACAAACATCAATCGTCCTTGCGGGTAGAAAGATACTCCATCACCCCATTCACGAGCGTACCCAACGCCAGCGGTTCCTTTTTGCCTTCAGGACATACCTTCATGACGGTATCGAGCGAACGGAGGAAAGGCTTCACTTCATGGCAGTCGTTAACCGTCCATTTGCGGCTCTCGATCAGAGGAGCGATCTGGGCAACAAACTCTTCCAGGGAACAGTGGAACGTAATGGTTTCGCCTACCACCATATCCTCCTCCCAGACGGCATGCTCCAACATCCGGCTCAGGGTGTTGCTTAGTTTCATCACTTCGTGCAGTTTCTTTTCCAGCTGCATGCATTCATTTCTCAAATCCAGTACTCCCCCATTCAACAGGGCGGCGTTCAGTTTTTTTTCATATGAATTTAATTTATAATAAAAGAATCTCTAATGATTCAGAGGTTTGAATATTACTTTTCTCTTGAAAGAAAAGTAACCAAAAGTTCAAGGCTGCATCTGCCTCGCTACTCAGCCTCCTACGTTCGCTGTCGTCTGTGAACTCGCTACGCTCAAACAGCACAGCCTCCGGGCGCTCACTCCGGATGCTTCGCTTCACGCTCACCAGATGAGGCCTTTCAGAGGAAGCAGAGCTTCCTTTTAGGATGGCCAAAACCGACACCTATGCAACACACTACCAACCATATAGCAGACGGCATCGGCCATCCTAAAAAGAACGCTAAGCGTTCTTACCAAGGCCTCAGCGGAATCTTTCACCGAAGCAGTGAAGCTGGTGTAGCCTTGATCTTTTGCCTACTTTTCCATCAAGGGAAAAGTAGGTTCAATCATTTCTAAATACGAAACCCCGGGAAGACGAATCCCCCGGGGTTTGTTTTGTCTGCCTTCGCTTTTCACAAAGATAGGACAGAAGAATTTTATTCCATGCAACCCGCCGGACAATTTATCTCCGGCCGCTACCAAAATGTTCCATGAAATTGTTTTTAACTACCCGTTGAAAGCATAAATGAAGATTTGCTTGTATCTTTGCAGCCGGTAAAACATTAAAATAATCCATATGTCAATCTCACGCTTTAATGCAGTGGAGAAAGCTTCCAACCGTAAGGCCGTAGAAGCCGTCACTCCCAAACAGAAAGTATCCGAGTACTATGGCGAGAACGTATTTAACCGCAAGGCTATGCAAAAGTATCTCTCCAAGGAAACGTACAAAGCCCTGACCCACGCCATTGATAACGGAACACCTATCGACCGCGAAATAGCCAACCATGTGGCAGCCGGTATGCGTATGTGGGCACTGGAAAAAGGAGTTACCCATTATACACACTGGTTCCAGCCCCTGACCGACGGGACAGCCGAAAAACACGACGCTTTTGTCGAACACGACGGTAACGGCGGTATGATTGAAGAATTTAGCGGCAAACTGCTCGCACAGCAGGAACCGGATGCGTCCAGCTTCCCCAACGGCGGACTGCGCAACACGTTCGAAGCCCGCGGTTATTCTGCCTGGGACCCCTCCTCCCCCGCATTTATTGTAGACGACACCCTCTGTATCCCGACAGTCTTCATCGCCTATACCGGCGAGGCTCTCGACTACAAAACACCGCTGATACGTTCTGTCGAAGCATTGAACAAAGCGGCGAAAGAGGTTTGCAACTATTTCAATGAAGATGTTCACAAAGTAATCACATACCTGGGCTGGGAACAGGAATATTTCCTGGTGGACGAGGAGCTTTACTCCGCCCGTCCGGACCTCTCACTGACGGAACGCACGTTGCTGGGACACGAAAGTGCCAAGAACCAGCAGCTCGACGACCATTATTTCGGCGCCATCCCTTCACGCGTACAGGAGTTTATGAAAGACCTGGAAGTGGAATGTTACAAGCTGGGCATCCCGGTGAAAACCCGTCATAACGAGGTGGCCCCGAACCAGTTCGAGCTGGCGCCCATCTACGAAGAATGCAACCTGGCCAACGACCATAACCAGTTGTTGATGTCGGTCATGAAACGTGTTTCACGCCGCCACAACTTCCGCGTGCTGCTTCACGAAAAACCGTTCATGGGTGTGAACGGCTCGGGTAAACATTGCAACTGGTCGATGGGAACCGATACGGGCATCAACCTGTTCTCGCCGGGCAAGGACCGCGAAGACAACCTGCGTTTCATCACATTCGTGGTCAATACGCTGATGGCCGTATATAAATTCAACGGGCTGCTGAAAGCCAGTATCGCTTCGGCAACCAACGCCCACCGCTTGGGGGCCAACGAAGCGCCTCCCGCCATTATCTCGTCCTTCCTGGGTACACAAATCAGCGAGGTACTGGATAAATTCGAAAACAGTTCGATTGAAGATGCCATCGAGGTGGACGACAAGAAACGCCTGAGCCTCGGCTTCGGGCAGATTCCCGAACTGCTGCTGGACAATACGGACCGCAACCGCACGTCGCCGTTCGCTTTCACCGGCAACCGTTTCGAGTTCCGTGCTCCGGGTTCGTCCGTCAACTGCGGTTCGGCCATGCTGGCTGTCAATTCTGCCGTAGCCTATCAGTTACAACAGTTCAAGAAGGACGTGGAAGCGCTCCAGGCAGCAGGCAAGAGCAAGGAAGTGGCTATCTTCGAAACATTGAAGGCTTATATCAAAGAATCCAAACCCATCCGTTTCGACGGCAACGGTTACTGCGACGAATGGAAGGCGGAAGCTGCCCGCCGCGGCCTGGATTGCGAAAACAGCGTTCCATTGCAATACGACGCTTACCTGAAGCCGGAAGTAATCCGCATGTTCAGGGAAACAGGCGTACTGAGCGAAAAGGAGCTGGAAGCCCGCAACGAAGTGAAATGGGAAATCTATATCAAGAAAGTACAAATCGAAGCCCGCGTCCTGGGAGATTTGTCCATGAACCATATCATCCCGGTCGTATTGCATTACCAGTCTTTGCTGTTGAGCAATATCACCAAGCTGAAAGAGACGTTCAGTCCGGAAGAATATGAGGAACTGTCTGCCGAACCGCGCCGCCTGGTACGCAAAATATCCAAGCACGTAAATGCCGTAACACGCATGACGGACGAGATGATCGAGGCCCGCAAGAAGGCAAACGTCATCACCGACTACCGCAGCAAGGCGATCGCTTATCATGACACGGTCGTTCCGTTCCTGGATGATATACGCGAACATATCGACGAACTGGAATTGATGGTGGACAACCAGATGTGGCCGTTGCCGAAATACCGCGAACTACTGTTCATCCGGTAAAAGTAACAGAATCCAAAATAACAGGAGGTGCATCAAAAGTTTATTTTGATACACCTCCCCTTTTTTACATTGACCTGTTAAAATCAGTAAGTGCTTGATAAAATGCCTCGATATTCTCAGCCGGAATATGGGGCGGGACATCACAACCTGTCGACAAAACGAAATTCTTCCATGCTTTGGTCTGCTGTAACAGATTCATAGTCGCGGTATATACTTCTTCTGACGAGGACTGTTTAAAAAGACCGACCGGGTCCAGATTCCCCATCACCAGACGGTCTTCCGGACAGTTGGCAAGGGCATCCTGCATATCGATCTTATTACCGAAATGAAGTGCAGCCGCTCCCGACTGAACCATAGCCTCCGTACAATGGCCTGCATTTCCGCAGTTATGCAGGATTACGATAAAATGTTCGTCCTGCACGGCCTCCACCACCTGGCGGACATAGGTCGTCGAATAAAGCAGCGAATCCTCATTTGAAATCAGCCCGGCAGCCGGTTCCGCCATTATCACGCCATGAACGCCTGTCTCCTTAATCGCACGGCAGTAATCGATCAGGAAACGGGTACATTTCTCCAACAGGACAGTGATGTTCTCCGGCTCCACATAAAGGGCAATCATCAGTTCGGACAAACCGAACAAACGTCCTGCCAGTGAAAACGGACCGATACAGCCGGCAAAGACAGGCTTGTCTTTCACACGTTCCGCTGTCAGACGGTTCGCTTTCAGATACTCAGGGACACGTGCTGTATCCAGAGACGGTATCTGTAAATTATCAATCGACTCCTTATCGGATACCAGCGGTTCCGTTACGCTGGGCACTTCGTCTTCGGGGAAGACCACCTTTGCTCCGAAAGCCTCCGCCTCTACCGTCAGGTCCATAATCACGGTCGGGGCGGCCGAAGGATACTGCTCGTTCAACCGGCAGATAGCGTCTGCATGCACCATACCACTGGTGACTGCGTCTCTCACTGTTTTTCCACAGAGTTCAATGCCCGGATGGGTCATGATAGGGATAGCCCTACGTTCTTTTTGCCTGATTGTCTCTTGCAACCATTCTTGTATTTCCATTATTTCTTCTTTCTTTTTCGTTTATAACAGGTTTCCAGTTCACAATACTGGCAACCGTATTTTTTCTCATCTACCTCCGGACCGATACCGATTATTCCGCTGATCGACTTGATGGGGGTCATCAGGCAGACATCAGACAGGCTGATGCCGCAGGGGGCTCCTCCCATGAGCCGGAACAACGTTTTCTGTCCGGTGAGGTGCCAACCGCAATAGCCGGGGCTCAGGCGGTTCGTATGCCGTTCGCCTCCCAATTCTTTTTCAAGCAGGCGTTCCATCTGGTCGCCGGCTTTCTCGGCAATGCAGGTCCCGATAATATCGGCAATGAAGCATTTCAGGATATCTCCCTCCGCTTTCAGGCTGTCCTGGTATTCCTGAAAAGCCATCCCGGCCGTAGCGGCAAACAGGGCGAATCGTTCGGAGCCTTTCAGCAGGGAAGCGATAGTTCCCCCTACGGGAAAGGGTTCTCCGCCATCCAGAGTAACATATCCGTCATCCACCGTACCGTCGAACAGGCCGAAAGTACAACGGGGAACAGTCCGGGAAGAAACCTCTTTCAGCATGGAAAGGGCCAGTGCCTCCACAGGTTCTTCCGGGGCCGTGTTGCCGTATCCCATCTCGGCAAACAGGTCGTTTGCCGTCAGGGATAACGTGCTAAAATCCAAATTACAATCAAACATACAATCAAGCGGATAACAATGATTTTGCCAGCGTCACGGCGGCATTCGCATTATCGCTGTAGCCGTCGGCTCCAATCTGACGGGCAAACGATTCGGATACAGGGGCACCGCCAATCATGACCTTCACCTCCTGGCGGATACCGCTCTTTTCCAGAGCGTCGATCACTTCCTGCATATAATTCATCGTAGTGGTCAGCAAGGCGGAAAGACAAAGAATCTGCGCCTGGTTTTCCTTGATCGCCGTGATAAATTTCTCTGAAGAGATATCCGTTCCCAGATTTATCACTTCAAAGCCGCAACCTTCCAGCATGGAAGCGACCAGGTTCTTTCCGATGTCGTGCAAATCGCCTTTCACCGTACCAATTACCACCTTGCCCAACCGATGCGAAGCAGCTCCTTTCATCAGCGGCTTCAACAGGTCGAGCGCCCCTTTCATGGCACGGGCCGCCATCAACAGTTCAGGGACAAAGGCTTTTCCTTCCTCAAAACGTTTTCCGATATCCTCCATGGCCCGCGACATATACTCATTGATAATCAGTTGCGGGTCTACATTCTCTGCTATCGCCTCGGTTGTCACTGCCTTGGCGACATCGAGTTTTCCTTTTAAAATAGCTTCATACAAACTCTCTAAATCTGCCATAACTTTATTTCTTTTAAATTATTGATTCCGTAATTCACGCAGGGTTTCAATCATTGCCACCACATTCCCGACGGGCGCATTGGCCTGGATATTATGAACGGCATTGAAAATGAATCCTCCGTCTTTTCCCAGTATCTCGCATTCCTGCAAAACATGGCTGCGCACTTCTTCGGGTGTTGCATTCGGCAGGATACGCTGGGTATCGATACCGCCACCCCAGAAAGTGACCTGGCTGCCGTATTCCTTTTTCAGGACCACAGGGTCCATATCCTTCGCATTAATCTGCACCGGGTTGATGATATCGAAACCCGCCTCCACCAGACCGGGAAGAATCGGCAGGATAGCCCCGCAGGTATGTTTGAACACTTTCCAGGTGGTATGCTGGTGAATCCAGTCGTTCATCCGTTTGTAATGGGGAAGCCACAGTTCCCTGAAAGTATCCAATGAACAGAACTGGGAATCCTGGGTACCGAAATCGGTCCCGCAGGTGAAGACCACGTCTACCTTCTCGCCGACGGTATCCCACAACCGTTGGTAGTTTGCGATAGCTATATCGGTCTGTTTCTCAAAGACCGTCTGCACATAGTCGCGGCGCATGGCGGTCGACATATACCACTCGGCCACGTTGCGGATACCTTTCGGGTTCTTCAATCCCATGCCGGGCACGAAAGCGATATCGCCCAAAGCCGTCCCGCCGAAGCTCGCAACAACGGCCTTTCCGGTTGCTGCGGCCTGCTCCACAGTCTTTTTATAGTATTGCAAATCTTCGTCGGAAACAGGGCCGAACTCTTCCAGGTTATCCTCCGGAGTAATGGCCTCGTCGTCCACATATTCCTGCCTTTCCGTCGCGTTGATGAAATAACAGCCCGAAGGCATGATGGCACTGGGCGGATAGGAACGGTCACCACCGGCATAAATGTACACGTCGCCTTCCTTATCCGTCGTCAGGTCGATTCCGGAGGCAATCATTACTTTTTGCCCCCAGGGAGTAACCTGCTCGTGTAATTGGGTTTCGTCGATATCGAACATATCCTTGCGTCCGAAGACGGGGACACAGTCAATACCCATTATTTCCTGCAAATCCTCCTCTATCTCACCCAGCATCTGAAAGGGTTCGATGACACGGACGGGGTGAGGGTCCAGTCCGTAATGTTGTCTCAGCGCCTCCACGACCTTGCAATGGATACCGGTAACGGAAGTGGCTCCGAAGTCCACCGGTATCCGGTCGGGGGTGCTATGGTTCAATGCGTTTTGAACACGTTGTTTTGATGTCATATTCATGTGTATTTAAGATTACCATACTTTGATTCTGATCGCTCCGTCCTTGATAGATTCAAGAGGGCCCGGCTTGGGTTGATTACCACGGGCATTACCCAGATAGTCGGTGGCAATATCGATCGGGCTGCCGTCCGGTTGTTCGTAAGCCTGCCGGGGTAGTTTCGATTTCCCGAGTCTTCCGGTCGTTACGCGGGAAGTCTGCAAGTCGTCCAGGCCTTGTACAGAAAGAGAAAGGTAGACGCCATCGGCGGTTTCTTCAACTTTCACATCCGGTTTAAAGTCAGGGAGAACGACTTTATTCTTTTCTCCTTCGAAAGGCAAAGCACCATTGTAGTAGACATTTCCATCCACCATCATCGGATAGACGGTCTTATTATAATCTGCCAGGCCGTATTTCCGTTTGCTGTCTTTCTCGTTTGCGGGAAGGACCGTGGCAAAGAGGTTATTGATATAACGGTCGTCCCCTCCCGGGATGATGGATAAGCCGGCAACCTCTGTCGAATGAGGAAGGAAATAAGGGGTATACCGTCCGTGTTCCACATAGCGGTAAATGTCTCCGGCGATCAGGTTATGCACATAGGCGCCTCCCTGGGATTGTTCCAGGATGCTCCGGCGGGATGCAAAGATATTATTGTCTACCAGGAACGGGCCGTGGTTTACCTCCAGGAACAGGTCCTCCATGTCATTATCATAGAACAAGTTGCCCGATACGCGGGTTCCCTGCGTCATCCAGTCCAGCCAAAGGGCACGGCCGGCGTTATGGATACGGTTATGGATAATCCGTGTATCCACAGCGGCATGGAATTTGATACCTCCGATCTCCGCGCCGGTAAACTGGCGTTTCACCCAGATATCGTGGATATGGTTGTTTTCGATCAGGCTGAAAGCGGCTCCCATACTTCCGCAGATACCGGTCTGCTCGCAATGGGATATTTCATTATTGCGAACGATATGCGAACCGATATTCTCCTTGTTCCATCCGTTCCGGATTGTATTGAAAGTGACTTCGATATAATGCAGGGAACCGTCGAGGCTTGTATCGTTCAGCCAGACGTTATGTCCGGTCTTACGTTCTTTTCCCAGAGTGATACCCGAACATTTGGAGTTGCTGATGATATTGTTTTCGATAATCCATCCTTTATTCCAATGGGTCGCTATCATACCGATCTGTTCGGCTGTCGGCGCTCCCCACTGGGTTGCAGCCTGGCTGATATGAAAGCCTTGGATAGTCAAGTAGTCGACCCCTTGTTTCTCCGGATAAAAGCAGGTGGGGCGGGTACTTATTTCTACCAGTTCTTTATTCGGGTCGTATGTATGGAAATTGGCCCAGATGGTGGTATTGACACCATCGTTTTCACAATACCAGGTGTAGGTGGAACCTTCCTTGTCCTTACTTTTTTCATTAGGAACAGGGGTCAGTACCTTATCCAGTGTTTCCTTTTCATACAGGGATTTGTTATTCAGGAATACCTCTCCGGTATGATGTTCACGCCCCATACCTTCAAACCAGTCACCGTAGATCAGGTCGATATAAGGATTATAATCCCCGAAGAAAGTATTCGGTATCGTTACCTTCCAGACGCCGTTTTTCTCCTTTGTCCAGTTAGTGATCCTTTCCGAGCCTTTTATCTCGACCTTTTCACCGGGGGCCGCCCGGTAGACAATTCGTTTATCATCGCTCTCACCTCCGCGGGGTGGATTTACCCATTCCCGGTACGTTCCCGCATGTACGGTAATTATATCACCCGGAAAAGCATATTCCGCAGCCTTCCCGATAGTCCGGAAAGGGGCTTTTTCGGTTCCTTCGTTTGCATCGTTCCCCTTGATAGAAACATGGTATTCTTTTGCCTGCATCGCCACACAACAGGCTAGGAATAAAGTAATAAACAACTGTTTTCTCTTCATGATATTTTGATTGTTATTGTAGCTTCCTTGTTAGAACGATGCAAATATAGAAACCCCTTACCCGACATAAAATAGCAAAAAAATGCCTATTTTGTGGATTATTATTGTCTATGCCTGTAAAAAAGAAGCCTATCCAAAATAACAGGCTCCTTTTCTTTGATTTCTATCTTTGTGTATGACCAAGCTCTTATTCTCCGATAAGAGAAACTTGTCCTGATGTAGTTTCTGATCCGGTATTTTTTATCTGTAGCTGTAACTCTACTCCATTGTTACCTCGAATATCATCCGGTAAGGTTACCGTATAAACAATTCCCAATTTATCGCCATACAGGATTTTTTCTGAAGCATCGTCAACCAAGACCTTTCCGTCAGCAACCAGTTTCAAACGGGAACAAACGACCGAACTTTTCCCAGCTTTCTTTTCTATCCGAACAGCCGATAGTTTATCCAGCCTGTCTGCCGGAATCTGAAATGATATGATTTCTGCTTTTTCAGAACCGATCGTCCATGACCCCAACTGACCTTTTTTACCATCGGGGATTAAAACCGGAGTTATAAATGCTGCATAATCTACCAGCGAACGGGCAGTATTTACGATATCAGCAGGAGGTGTTTGCGGAGAACACCCTTCCGACTCTACCCAATTCTTCTCCCATTCGGCAAAGTTAAAACGAATACCCGTTTTTCTACTTGCAAAATAATGTTTCCAACGCGGCAAATAATAGTCTCGGATCAAACCGGACCAAACACGGGCAGAATAATCATCCACCGGAGGTCCCCAAATCGTGACTATACGTTTCGCATTCCTTTCATATTGCTTATATTGTTCAGAAGTCGTCGCCTGTTTATGGGCAAAATCAATCCAACGCTCCAAACGTAAGGTTGGATGAGCGGATAGCAATGCATCCATCCCCAACATGATATGTTCAAAGTCTTTTTCAAACTTAGCTGCCCGTACCGTATCTCCAATTTCATATTGCCAATCGATCGCCTTGATTAAAAGTTCAGCCTTCCCCCCTAAATAAAGGGCAGTCAGTTCTGCCAAGTCTGCCAAATAAAGAGAGTTACCTTTCTGCTGGCCACTTACTTCCATAAACGATTCTATTGCTTTGAAAAAAGAAGGGGTTATATTGATAGACCCACTGCGTACTGTCCCCGGACGGAATTGCCAATTGTAACGCGGATGGTCGGTAAATGTTCCATAAACAGACTCTAACAACAAATCCCAACATTCACGAACAGCAGCCGGATAACCTCCATAACGATTGTAAGAATACTCTTTCAACCACTCATGGATATTAATCTCATTATCCGACCAACCGGCATCAGACAATAATTCATAAATAACTTCATTGTTTTCTATCCCTTCCGGAGCCATCCCGTGCGCAACCAAACGCCCCTTGTTAGGCGAAGCCAATGCCTCCAGATGGCCGTTGGCGTAAAAATCAAGAATACCTGTCATACCGGTTTTTCCGCCCATATTCGGAATGACACTGTACACCCACGATTTATTATAATAGCCTTTATAAAACTCCCAATTGACTTCCGATTTCCAAAAATGCTTGTTATAATCTACCGCCAAATCCAATAAAAGCATTTTATCGTCTGGCACTTTAGATACCAATGCACCCAGCGTTTCATAATCCCAAATATGCCGCTGGTAACCAAACATCCAACCTTGCATCACCCAAGTCGCTTTCGGATTTCCCTTCCGGATCGACTGGTACACCTTATCGCCATACGAAGCCAACAGTTCATAACGTTCTTTTGAACCTTTGGCAGGAAAAGGGATATCCATTTCGTTGAAACTGTCAACCAAGTAATACTCACTCTTTCCAAACTCTTTCTCCCACTCCCGGATGAAAGCCGTCCCAATCTTCGTGAAGAGTTCTTCCTGCGGAGAAATCATCCAATTACAGAACGCGCCGCCCCAATGGGTCTGGATAATATGCAAATTAGGATAAATACGTTTGAACGCCTCCGGGATAAATCCGGGGAATCCCGGACAGATGGGCTTCATGCCCAAATTCTTCATCCGCTTCAATATTTTATGTTGCAGTTCAACCTGTTGCTTGTGCCAATCCTGATTCAACGGTCCATCTATCCCACTCACATTCCCCATACGCATCCAAGGCAAATGAGCCGGCCCTACAAAATAGTTGTTAATCTCTTCATCGGTCAGCCCCATCTTTTTCCATACACGGGCCATGATTGCCTCATACCCCACCAGTGCCAACGGCATGTCAATACCATGCAATGCCATCCAATCTATTTCTTTTTCCCAACGTTCCCAGTCCCAGTAAGGCATGGAATAGCCATAGGTGCAGACATTGAACAGATAATGGTGTTCAAACGGAGAAACCACCCGTTTCTCCCCCCCGTCTGCCAGTTGTTCAGGGAAACGGATATTGCTTCCCGACCAACTGTAAAGTCCCGCGCGGTTACTCTTCACAAAATCATAGAAGCCACGACATAAAGCCACAGGATTGCTACCTTCAATCTTCAATACACCGTTATCCACCCGGTACTGGAAATAGTTTGCCCCTTTATCCAGCTTCAACACAAAAGACACGGGCAAATCCGATTGCCCCGTCACACGCTCCACCACTTGGCGAACCTCCGCCAATGCCCCCTTTTGTCCCCAAACAGTTTGCAAGAAAAAGGATAGCAAACAAAAACTGAATAATAAGATTCGTTTCATTGTATTATATTTTATCACTAATAATCGATTGCACTAAGATTTAATTTGTTTAAATCTAAACTGATTTTTTCCCTTAAATAGTTTTATTTTATTTCCTGATTGATTACTATCAACAGAAAAAACAAAATATTTATCTGGCAATATAAATTCAACATCCTTATCTGTATCAGAATACAAAACTAAGAAAATTTCTCCTTTATCTAAATCCCAGCTAAACTTATCTACTTTGACAGCACCTCTCAACAATATATTACTCAAAGAACCTCTTCTCCATGTTTTTGGCAAAGCTGGCAATATATCAATCTTATCATTCCAAGAAAAAATCAACGAATTATTTATAACATCAGGTATTGTTCCTACAGGATCAAAACCAAAGCCCCTTAATCCAGGCCAATATGAAATCATAAAATTGGGATATATATAATTACCTGATACAAGAAGATCAAATACATATTGAATAATATCTCCTCTTCCCAGTCTGGCAGCACACTGGAGCTGATTCATGAGACCATGGGTAATATGATTACTGTTTGGATTATCATTATTATTCAACCAATGCAATACTTTTTCTTCAAAAGCTTTACATGAAGCATTCCACATAATAGTATCACTACGGTCAAATTCACAAAACTGATAAAGTGGAAGGAGATGAGAATGATGCCTATGATTAGGGTTTTCTCTTACCCCTTCAACAGTCCACTCACTGAGCACCCCGGAAGTATTGATTTTATACTCAGGCATTTTTTTTAGCATCATTTCCCATTTGGGGATATTATCAGACTCAATACCCAATATTCGAGATGATTTTATAAGGTTAGTTAAAACATTTTTTGCAACAGCCACGTCAAATGTTGAATTCATATACAATAAATCATCCTGTTCTGGAGAATAGGATATAAAAAAACAATATTTACCATTTTCATCTTCAGTTCCAGCCAACAGATCTTCATAAAACAAAGCACTTTCTTTCAACAAAGGAACAACTCTATCTCTCAAAAAAGACTTATCGCCTGTAAATAAATAATAATCATAGAAAAAATGCAACATCCATCCCATGGTTCCAATTGCCAGTTCACCCGGCCAATTTCCCCAATGTAAATACAAAGGAGTATTAGAAGCACGAGGATTAGATACAATTCCTCTACAATTATACATTTTAAGTGCATTTGTTCTACAATCCTCAACCCACGATTCTATTAGTTTAAAATATCCCTCCATAAGTTCAGGCATATTACAACTCATCAACGATTGAATTTCAAGTTGAATATTAGAATCCAATGTATAATCACCACTCCATTCAGGATTCCATGTTCCAGTCCATAAACCTTGAAGATTCGCTGGTTTATTATTCGTACTACAAACAATAAGATAACGACATGCGTCATAAAGATAAGAAATAAATTCGGGAGAAGCTTGTCTATCATTACGACACATTTGCAATAATTTCAATGTATTTATTTCAGATCGTCCTTTATCGTCATTTCCCAATGATAGTTCAACTCGTCCAAACAATTCAGAATGCAACAAAGAATGGGCTTTAAGTAATTCTTTATAATCCGTTTGAAACCTATCCATACAATTATGTATATCTGTCAACTTATCAGAATTTGTATTGGATGAAAAATCAGGATTTGATGGATTATAAGCCCATGCTTCGCTCAACTCCTTTGAAAGAGGAGACTTCCATGGTCTGATCTGTATAAAAAGAAGAATCTTATCCGAATTGTGAACTTCAATATCATTTCCTTTGACTTCCAATCTTCCACCCAACGGAATAATACGTACTACATTTTCATATCCTCCCTTACCTTTATCATAAACCACATGCGCCCTCAGTTCATTATTAAAGGCACTTTTCTTAACGGATACCAGGTCGTGTCCCAATGACAAAGAGAAAGTCCCCCCAACTTTACCTTTAGGACCATTTATTTCCATAACACCGACACTATCTTTTCTCGAAATAAACAGTCTGCGATTCCATTTTTCCCCATACTTATCAGTCCAAGAAACAGCAAGTTCTCCCGTACTAAAATTTTCTGACATTTCATAGTCTGTATATTCCCTACCCCTCAGAGAATCTTTTATCTGAAGTGAAAAACCGGGATGAAACGGGTCTGTCCATGATATTGTCTTACCTGTTTTCTTCAATATTTCTGCATGAAATACCGATGGAGCCATATTCCCTGAATCCAAAGCTTTCTTTTTTAATTCATCAAAACAAGTTCTAAGATCAGGTACTATCTCTTTTGTACCCAATGGTAGATAAAGTTCATTATGGGTAAATACAATTTCCTCACAAATAGGATTACCAAACATAATCGCTCCCATAATACCATTTCCGGTCAACATGCCTTCTTGCCATATAGATGCAGGTTTATCCGTCTTAGACCCTATAAATAAATCATCATTTCCATAGGCTGAAACAGCCAAGGACAAAGAGATTATTAAAGAAAAAAATCTAACTAAACACATAACACATCATTTATTATACCTTAAAAAATAATTTATGCTTATAGCAATAATACAAAATTAGAAAAACTATCAATACATGACCAAACTCATACAAAACACTATAATATTCCCCTAAATAACTATTGAATCCATGCAACCAATAGTTTCTTAATGAGGATGTGTCTAATGTATTATAAAGCATATATGCCAAGATAGAATTCATGCCATAAATCTTTAGCCATTTCAAATATTTGCCATTTTTACATACATCTACCCAATAATAAAAAACAAACATCAACAAAATAGAAATACCAGATGACAAAAACATCATCGAACTAGTCCACAACCTTTTTATTACAGGTTCTATAAAAGATAATCCCATAGCAACAAGTAGACTAACCATTCCGGCAATTCCCATAATTCTCAATTTCCGTTTGTCGGACAATTCTGATTTCAACAAACATCCTATCAATGTGCCACTCAACACCGTAGCCGTAAAGTTCAGCGTACTATATATCCAACTAATATGATACCAATCAGCAAAGACAATCTGTCCTGTTTCAGACACCGATGCTCCATATAAAAAACGTCCTAAAATAGTTCTATCAATCTGCTCCGCTATATTTTCTCCGGGGAGGTAACCACCCGTTAATAACATACCCATGGTATAAATAATCGGCAATAATAAAAAGACGACAAACAAGGTACGCATTGAGAATAAAAGATATAATATGGCAGAAAAAAGATATCCCATCGCAATCGCCTGTAAAGTATCCGTATACAGATATAAAGTATTCACATTCAAATCGAGCAAATTACCTTGCACAATTACACCAAAAATCCAAAGCAGAATGACTCGTTTTGATACCCTTCTAACCACTTGCCCTATTTCACCTTCGCCACTTTTATACTTCGCCAAAGCATAAGGAATGGAAGTTCCCGCCATAAATAGGAATAAAGGCATAATCTGATCCCATAAATGAAAGCCCTCCCATTCAACATGGGTAAAAAGAGACTGGTAAATTGTACCAACCCAGCTATCTTTTCCCATGACTTGTGCCCAACGCATAAATACCGGCTGAAAACAGACCAATATGAAAAGATCCATTCCTCTTAAAATATCCAACGACTCTAACCGCTTTTGCTTAATTCCCATTATTCACCTTAATTATTATGACAATTCAAATTTAAAAAGAAGAAATGATAAACACATACAAAACCATATTATAGCACTATTTTGAAACATATTTCATTTTGATGTCATAGTTAGTTGTAAAAACAAAAAAGGTAGCCAAGCACCATTAAGGGAACTGACTACCTTTCCTTTTATCTCAGTCAATCACTATTTCAAATTTACAACCGTCAGTATGGCCTTCTACATACTTTCCGACAAAACAATCAACCAGCCTCGTTTCGGATCGACCGGAATCAGGCCACTTGGATTAAACTCACACGCTTCCTGGAAATCGGTGACTGCCGGTGCTTGCATACGGACAGATGATGGATTCAAACCTAACTGTTTCCAGTCGATATTCAGTTTTACCAGCTTCTTAGCTTTGGAATAATTACCGATTGACAAAAGCGTCTTTCCGTCTTTCACATAAGCCGTCACCTTCACCTCCTTATCCGAAGTGGTCACAGCCGGATTCTTTTCCCAAAAACCAACTATCTTCGAATCCATAATTCCAAATTCGTCCCATAATTTCCAAATATATTGTGGATCACAAACAACCCCATCCGTCATCCAAGGCTGGCGGACCGTCATGCCATATTGCATACCCAACCATTTATTGCCACCGCCATGCAACATATCTCCCATCAACCCGAACGGAATACCGGACACTTCCACCAGCCAATTCACCGGAGACATCTCGCTATACATGAAACTTTCGCCAAACCAAAGCTTATCCACGTAAGGAAAATATTCGGCATACTGGATGGCTGGGCCACGCGAGAAACCGGTATTTGAATGCAAGTCAATGAGACACCCCGGCTTTACCTCTTCCATCACACGGCGCATACGTTTCAACATATCACGCCCGAAAGCCACATCATCCAAATACAACCCGTCTATACCGGTATGTTGTACCATCCAAGCCAATCCTTCTACGTAATAATTATACCAACGTGAGTCGCCTGTGGCTGTCAAAACGGAAGCGTCAGCTGCCACACCTAAATGCAGGTCGTCCAAATGTTGATACCATTGGGGCGTATAATCGGTCACATAATGTTCCCTACACCAAGGGGCCCCTCCCCCCTTGCCTCCTTGCAAAATCTCGTCTCCCAAACTGCGCAATGCCCATATCTCAGGAACAACATTCGTCAACTCACGGATTGTATAATAAATTTTCACCTTACATCCCTTGCCATGCCACTCATCTGCAAAGTCTTTTATTTTGTCTGCTGTAATGAACGGATAATTGATAAATGGATTCAAATAGTTGGCATGATGCACATTGATGATTTTAACGCCAGATTTCAGGTTCTCTTCACCCGGAATCGGATACTCGACACTATGGTAGTACCGATCTGTAAACTGGCTGTGACTATTCGCTTTCTTTACAGGAGTGATCAGCAAGGCTAAATCAAACACCAGTTCTTCACCCGCTTTAAGAAAACGCTCACCGCTGTATACCGTAGCCGTTGTCTGGTTTCCACTACGATTGATACGGAAACCACCTTTGCCCTCGTTATACCAACTTACAGGATAAGCCGGGCGGTACAAGTTCAGCAAAGGGCCGGTATAACTTGCCCCACGCAGTTCGCAATGAATGCCGGCCTTTTCAGACCCACACCAGAAACTGTCGAAAGGCCACAACCAAGAAGCACTTTTGGAGGTAGGAATGGATACGGCATAATCATGCTCCGTCTTTCCCGGTGTCTCCCAACCTCCGGAATAATTGGTCGGTGTTTCCTGCCCAGGCAAACCCAATCCCATAAAATAGGGGGCTGCTTCACTTTTCATCGGTATTTCCAGCCTGACGTCTTCAATCAACAAATCTTTTTTAGGAGTAACGGTATATACGTAGTTGATCCAGCCATCAAACTCCATCGTGCCGTTGCAAACCAACGCTATCTCTTCATCTTCCGCTTTCCAGGTCGCCGACATTTTCCCTTCGGATTCTCCAGACAGTTCGAGTGTCCCATCCAAATTCTTTTCTCCTGAAGAAGTACGAATGACAAAACGTATGGGAGAAGCCAGCAATTCGTGCCCCCACGAATTAATCGATGATGGCAAAGCAGTCTGCATATCAAGCGAAACCGTACGTCCCAGACAAGAGACCCGATTATCAGATAAAGACATCGCAGAATACCCTTCGGTCGGTTTGTCACTAATTCCACGGGTCGAATTGAGCCAACGCAAGCGGCTGTGACGCCATGGCTCACCATCGCCACGGTCAGCCAACATTTTACCAGACACTTCCAATTCTATTTCCACAGGGACGGCATATCCGGTTTCATCCTTCAATGTAACCACGCCTTTATAAGTTCCGCTGGGTTGGTTTGTTTTCAAATCCACTCCGAACCACAATGGCTGGACGGCATCCGGAGCTACGCTTACCTGTTTGGTGAACGGTTTGCCCTTCGGATTCACTCCGTTTATATTGAAACAAGTGATCGCTTCTGCCGGAATCACATTGTTACCACTTTTCAAACAAGTTGTCTCATAAGTAACACTTTTCAGCGTTTGGTCTCCAGCCCATACCCCCAGTTGGAAAGCATAATATTCATTAGGCTGAGCAACTCCTTTGAAAGAAAAACGTTCCTGCCCTTGTAACCATTTGTAAGGGACATTCGTTTTCATCCGCACAGGATTGGAACGATCTTCAGGGAAGACCAAGAAACGACCGAGATTGGCTTGCCGGTAATTGGCTTTTTCTTCAGCCGAAGCGGCAATCTCCATAGGGTAGAAACTGTCAAACTGCGTACGCGATTCCACACGGACAACTGTGACTTCCGGAAGCTGCCCACCTGAAACCTCTGACGATGTTACAGCCAGCCATTGCTTGTCCGGATCCTCTTCTTTAGGCTCATATCCTAGAGAATAATAGCCACGCTCTCTCTGTACTTGGTAAGGCAGGTAATAGAAGAAATAAGTTCCCTTCTTCTTGACGGGACCAAACAAAATTTCACATCGTTCATTATTGACCTCAAGTCGTTGGATGTTACGAATCGTATCACCTGTTTCTGCTTCGACAATCAGAAAACGGCGTTTCTCTACCTCCTTATCTGGGCGCCGCCAGTCAAAGGATAGCTTGACAACTTCAGCTGGAGCGTTAACTGCCAGTACAGCACGATGGTTTCCCAAAGATTCGTTCCACGGAGTCTCAGCCACTGCATACGTATAAGGAGCCTGTGGCATATTCCGGCTGCACCCAATTCCTATACAAGCAACGAATGCATACAGTAATAAATGTTTCATGACATACAAAAAATAATTAATGCGAATCTGAAGTTGAAAATCACTTCTGATTCTCGATTTAAATGTTTGTAATTCTGTTAATTATCTCATTGCTTTATTTCACAATCTCCTTAAAAACCAGTATATTAGAAGAATAAAATTACTCATTTTTCTAAATTATGATTCCCTAGGAGAAAAAGTTAAAACTAATAGGTTTGTATATGTATATCTGTGATGTCTATAAGTCCTCTCTGCGTTTCTACTGCCAGAGATACTTCGGCATCAAGGAAATACATACTTTCGCCAAGGAGTATCTGTTATCATGGTTCCCAAAACATCCGTCTTATCAAACGTTCTGTATACGCCTAAATATGCTTTCAGAAGCATTTAAAGAACTGGTGGAAATCATGATACAATCATTCAAGCCCAAGGATTACGACTCTCTCATATCCATTGTAGATTCCATGCCGATTTTGACCTGTAAAGGAAAAAAACATACCTTTCCCGGAGATGATAACTCTGACATCGGCTTCAGACAACGACCTAACCGTATTCAAAAACGAATGCGTGCCATACCTGTCCGGAAAGACCGTACTTGCAGACAAGATTTACAGCGACTTCTCTTTCTTTAATGAAAGCAATCCGGTTAAAGTGCTTACTCCACATAAGGAGATTAAGGGAGAACCGGAAGTACTCAAACAGAGGGAGAAAGCCGCCAGAGACCTTTTCTCACAAGCCGTTTCAAAAGTCAGGACAACCTATCGAATCCTTTTTCAACTGATTGAATGAAAAAACAGAAATTCAAAGAGCGTCTAAAGTAAGAGCTACCAAGGGACTGTTTGTACACACCTTTGGAAAGTTGGCCATTGCTCTACTTACTTATGTTAATTTTTGAATCAGGTCGCCAACTCCTGATTCGCATGAATAATTAGCCAAGCCCAAGCGGCTTCAACAGTAAATAAATACACTCAGTATCCGTTTAAAGAAATCGTAATTATCCCGTATCAAGATATAATCCCGATCTTCAAACAAAACTTCAAAAGGTAAAGCATCAGGTTGCACAAATGGTGTTTGAATGATAGCTTCGGCATCTGTATAACGATTGTTCCAAATGGCTTCACACCAACGATTCGGCAACAGGCCAGAACAGAATGATTGCAATTGTTTCCACATCTCTGTTGCTTCAGTAGATTTCCCCAAGTTTCTCAATGCTATCAATGTATAGACATTCATCACCGAATTGGCTTCCCTAAACACATTATCAAAGGCTATTTTCTCCAACACCTCTTGATCCGGTCTCTTCTGCAGATAAGAAATATACCAAACAAGCAAATCTTCCATCCGTTCATCCACCATTGCCTGATAAGGCTTTCCCACGCCCAAGTTTTCCGGCCATAAACGCGCCATTCTGATTTGCTTCAACGCAGCACGATACTGACCTGATTTTATCATTTGGATTGCACAGTTCAAATTAGCTTCACGCCAGATATTTCTACCGGCCAAAGAACCTTCATTGGGAAGGATAACAATACCTTCAAGTAAACGGACTGCATCTTGCGGATGCCGAGCTATGGAATAGGCATTGGCCAAAAGCAGATTAATATACGAATTACCCTGATCTTTTTTCCGGTATCCTTCCAATAACGCAACGGTTTTATCCGGCCGTTTTTGTTGCAAATAATGTTTTCCCAGCTCCAAATAGCAAACATACTGTTCGGGAGCCAACTGAAGAGCCCGCAAATAATCACTTTCTTCGTGACTTACTTGCAAGGCGCGAGTCAGATAAAAAGCGTAGAAATCCGGTTTCCCAGCCAAAGCTTGCATATAAGAGGTTGCTTCTTTATTCCGATTCATAGACAGATATAGTAATGCTAAATAATAATCCGCTTTCCAAGCAGAAAGATGGGTCGAACAAACCCAACGCAAACAGCATTCTTCTTGCGCTCCATGCGGATAGACCAAGGATGCCGGCAAATCTTCTGACTTTTTAATATAATCCAAAGCTTTATCTTCTTCACCTTCCATATGATATAACCAAGCCAAACGATACAATAAAAGCGGATGAGTATGTGCCACAGATTCTAATATAAATGTGGTCTCATTATTCATTCCCAACTCCTGATAGAAATCAGCTATGCGCAACACCGTATCATAACTGTATTCATTACGTATCTGCTGCAAATTATGCCGGGCTACTTCCCGGTTCATGCGGACACGCTCATAGTTTGCTATATAATTCAAAGGATCCTTGTCCAAAACATAATCCAACAATGCCAGCCTCTTTTTTGCATCCTCTTGCTTGACCACGGCCAATTGCATACAAGCTTTCAAATCCAGAGAGGAACTCTGTATACATTTTTCCAATAAACGGGTTGCCGAAGCCTTATCTCCTTTCTTATAATACAACAAAGCCAAATGCCTCGCAGCCAAACCTTGATAAGTGCCCGACTGCATAGCAACGGAATAGGCATCTATCGCATCGGCCAAACGCATTTCTATTTCGGCTATCCGTGCAAAATTAAAATTGGCTTGTGCATTATATGTATCAACAGACAACGCTTTTCTTAACAAACTATCGGCTTCTTGAAGTCGGTTGCTTTCGATGTATATTTCAGCCAGTTCATTGAGGGATGGTACAAAATAGGGTTCTAAAGCGAGTGATTGTTGATACAACAAGACAGCTCTCTCTCCAAAGTTCTGGCGTCCAAACTCGCGAGCCTGCAAATATAGCCCGTATGCCGACTGATGATTAAATGCCGCAGATAATTCCATTGGACGATTGGTTGGCGTTTCCTGAAGCGAAGTGTCATAAAGCAGGCCACCATTCCAATAAACCCGGTAGTCGGATTCGTTCCATTTTTCAGGCAATTTACATTCTTTGATTTCAGTAGGATTCAAATGTACGGCATAATCTACAGACACTCCTTCACCTGTCCGAATTTCCAATTTGCCGTCAAGTGGACTTACTGCATATACCTTTATGGTTCGTTGTTCCGGCTGGATATGATAAGCCAACTGTGGATTGGCAAACGACAAACCTCCTATTTGCTGGTACGGGAACCAATATTCACTCCATTCGTAAACAGTTCCGGGCTTCATTGACATGTGCTTAAACGGAGTTTTATAAGATGTCCCAATGCTTTGATTGAACAATTTGCCAGATTGAACTTCAGAATATTGACCATCTTTATCAGTCAGCAAATCTTCCCATACCATACCATAACGAGACAACCCCCAAATCCATATTTTCTTACCAAGCTTATCTTCTTTTGGAGAATAATGAGCCAAGCCAAAATCATCTCTATGCCAATAGGTTCCCC
This sequence comes from Parabacteroides caeci, assembly GCF_023656795.1. Lineage (NCBI taxonomy): Bacteria > Pseudomonadati > Bacteroidota > Bacteroidia > Bacteroidales > Tannerellaceae > Parabacteroides > Parabacteroides caeci. The sequence goes on along the minus strand of NZ_JAMOKT010000025.1, from coordinate 38,562 downwards.
AGAAGTCAGCATTATTACCCAAAACATGATATGATTTATAATGTCCGAAATTATTTTCTTCATAACAATCAATCCGGTGGCCCTGTTCCATTGGCCACGGCTTCGCTTTTCCATCATGGGTCAGATAGGTATTCCCTGGAAAGTAATATTGCAAATCTCCCTCAGTCTTAATACCCGCATTCATCCATTGATAAAACGGCTTTTCCGATGATGTACCGTTATACCAAAGAACGCGAGTTTCCACATAAGCTGATTCTGCCGGAAGTATAATCTGCACGCGCCAATCAGTACCCAATGAAACATCAGTTCCACCTATGATACACAACGCATTACCAGAATCATCTTGTTTAATCTTATAATCAACAGCTGACGAACACCAAGGCGCATGTCCGATAATCCCGAAATTCATTTCCAATCCTCCTGATGTCCACGGTCCTCGTGAAGATACATCACGAAACTTGACAACATGATTATAATACAAAAACTCCTTTCCTGTCTTTTTATCAACAGCGCCCCAAATTTTTCCTCCAATATCTGGAGCTACCCAAAGTTTGATATAATCATTTTCCAACTCTATCATCTTCCAAGCTTTCATCTCCCCTTTTGATGAATAACCGTCAAAACGATGATAAGGATATAAACGGCCAAAATCAGCATATTCACGCGGCGAAGAATACGAATAAGTTAACAACATTTTCTCTACTTCACGCACAGTTGCTTTTTTATTCTGCGCCTCTATCGTCTCTACCCCGGAAAGTGCCAACACAGAAATCAAGGCATAATATTTCAAAATTAATTTCATTACTTCATATCTCTTAGATTTAATATTCCAAATAAAAGCATCATCAATCATTATTCGATTTCAACAATTCTTTCCCATTTATGAGTTCAAATAAATATCATAACAATTATGAATAATTTCCATTCAATGTATATTGGTATTGTTTTAACGAACTATTGATACATAAATAACAAGTCAAACAGGATTACTCTACAAATAAACGTTTTAAAGCATTGCCATATAAACTTTTTTTGAAGAATCAATCCTGTTTGACCGAATAATAATTGAAATTACCTTTTATTTTTTCAAACTCACAATTTCTATTGTCCAGTTCTTCTTTGTTCCATTTGCAGCCTCTACCACATAATTGTTAGGTTTGCTCCAATCACCAGGTACACCTAGTTCAACAGATCCGTCTTTTGGAAACAAGCGTGCCGCCGTAGAAAGGCTCACCGCTACCACCAAATTGGACTTGGTAGACAAATTTGCCAATTCATCTTCTGGGAAATTAGCAGGAGTAGTTACTGATATTTTCACAGTCGCTGCTACCGGATCTATCTCAGACGTATAGGTCATATTGACATTCTTAACAATATTCTGGCCGGATGCCGGAGATACCTCATCACTGATATAGCGATAAGTAACAGCACTTACAGATGTGATATCCGCCTCTTCATATTCAGGCAAATCTTCCAAGCCTCCTGTCAGGCAAGACGAAAATGATACCATCATAAACGTCAAAAACAAACTATAAATAATCTTTTTCATACTTCTAAACGATTAATAATTACCAACCTTCATTTTGTTTATCAACAATGCCATCAGCAGCACGCTTATCAATTGCACCCTGTGGTATCGGGAACAGATAACGACGGGTCGTAAAATTACGGTTCCAGCTGTTCAGCAAAGTAAGCTGCCCTACACAAAATGATTTTCTGTCACTTGAAATACCGATTTTATATACCGGCGCATTCAAATCTTTTATTACATCACCCGAAGCACGACCATAGTTACAAGCTCCACCATATTTACCCCATCGTAAATAGCTGAAATAAATGTCTCCATTTTCATACGCCATTTCCACACGACGTTCACGCATGTAATCCGTCCAAGCCTCATCCAGCGTAGAAGCCTTGGAGGCAGGCAGACCACCATGTTGCATACGAGTGACATTCAACATTTCCACCGCTTTCGCCACATCGCCTTTCAACAAATAGGCCTCAGCCAAATTCATATACATTTCACCTAAACGAGCTATTACGTAATGGAAATTGATCTTCGTATCCACAAAAACGTTAGGTTCTCCCTTAACCATATTTTTACGCCAATAATAACCCGTTGTCGTCGTATACCATCCACCATCTTCTTTTGTACGAACGCCTTGTGAAGCATTTCCTCCCAAATTCAACCCCATGGTTATACCCCAAAAATCAGACATATCACGAATAATCGTAGCATCCATACGTTTGTCACGATTGTTATAGATAACATCCGTAATTGTCCGGTTGGAATTGTTTTTCAACTTACCGACCTGTTTGAAAAGCGGATAATCCGTACGTCCGGTTATCAAATCATTGGCTGTCGGCAAATTACGTATTTCTCCGTCAAAACGTTTAAATTTCTCAATTGAACCGACCTCCAAGTTTTCAGAAGGAAGAGCCTCTACATTTTCCTTATATTGGGATGTTTCAAACCAAGTCTTTGCCTCTCCCGTTTTTTCGTCAACAACCAAATATTGATCGACTAAATCTTGAGTAGGCCAATACTCAGCCCAACCTCCCAGTATTTTAATTGCCGGAGTCGAAGTTCCATCAGCACTCCCCAAAGCCACATCGTCTCCTGCCAAATTTGGCAAAGCCAAAATCATCTCCTCAAAAGAACCGACCGATGCATCTTTATCCAAATAAAAACGAGCCAAAATAATCTCTTTATCAGAAGGAGCTTGGTCGCTGCTGAACATTCCGCCATAATTATCCGTAAGCGTATATACTCCGGAATTAACGACTTCATTGGCCGAATTGATTACCACATCCAGATACTTTCCATCTTTAGTATAAGCATAAGCTTGAAGTGCCGCACGACTTCGCAAGGCCAAAGCTGCATATTTATTCGCCCGTCCTTCATCGGATGTTTCAGGAAGCCCTTCTACTGCCTTATCCAAATCACTCATAACCAATTGATAGCTTTCTTCTATACTACTAGTCAATGGCGTTTTGAAAGCCTCCTTGTCATCCGGAGACAATACACGATCTATCGGAACAAAACGCCCCATCTTCCGTGTCATGTCAAAATACAAAGCACCACGTAAAAAGTAACCTTCAGCCATTAACTCTTTTTTTTGCAACTCGGTTAACACTGTCGATTCTGCCACTTTTTCAAGAATCATGTTACAACGGCGTTGCTCTCCAAACCGTCCAAAACCATAATCGGTATAAGCGTCAAGCCCTGTTTCTGTAGCTGTTGAATTAATACTATTCTGTACTTGGTCACACCGTGAACCATTAGGAGTCAAAGATTCCCAAGAAGCCGATCCTCCGGAAAAATATCCAATGGTACTTGGATAAGTTTGTATCACAAACGCATCAACCATTTCCTTCGAACTCCAAACCAACTCTTCACTATAGGTTTCAAAAGGTTTTGTGTCCATGACATCGCACGAAACCATCAATCCTAATCCTAACAGGCTGGAAAAACCTATTTTTCTATATCTATTCATATTCTGCTACTAATTAAAATCCAACACTTAGACTAACTGCATATATTCTCTCATTCGGATAACCATACCGTTCCGTAGAAGACTCTTCCGGGTCAAGTCCATACTTGATCGCCTCCGATATAGTAAACAAGTTCTGTCCTGAAATCGCCAAAGATGCTTTGGAGATCCAATTCACATTCTTCAATAAACGCTTGAAATCATAACCGAAAGAGAAGTCTTTCATACGCAAAAATGCACCATTGACCAACCAAAAATCACTTGACACGTAATTGTTGTTGCCATTCAAACCGGCACTCGACATCAAACGAGGATAACGCGCATCCGTATTATCCGGACGCCAATAATCCTCCTGATAATCATAAATAACCGGGAATTCACCCGTCTGGCCACCACTCATGGCTGCCGTACCTGTGATATACATATCGAAGCGGCTGGCTCCCTGAAACAACATATTCAAGAAAAATCCCTTATAACCCAATTTGATATTGATACCATAATTAGCCCGCGGGAAACTGCTTTTACCCGTACGGATTTGGTCGGAACCATCGATCTTACCATCACCATTGAAATCGTAATACTTCAAGTCACCGGCCGTCAAATCGTAGGAACCAAGCCGTTTCACGCTATTGAACACATCATCTGCATCCTTGTAAAAGCCCTGATTCCGATACAAAGTGCCATAAAAACCTTTTTCCTGCGAATTTCGTTTATAAGGATTCATTACTGCTTCAATAGATTCATCCGGTTTGAACGCCCAAAGCTGGTCAAACTTCGTCACATTGGCAGATACGTCATACGTGAAATCACCAATATTGTCACGCCAACCCAAAGAGAAGTCAAAACCGGCACGACGATGTTCCCCATCTGTCGACACACGAGGCAAAGACATACCTAACGGATCCGTGTAACCTACATCTTTCTGGTTGGGTGCATACAAGAAACCATGTGTCTTATAAAAGAAATAATCAAACGATCCATACAAACGATTGTTTAATGAAGAGAAGTCAAAACCGACATCAAACTGATCAGTCGTAAACCAAGAAATGTTGGATGACGGAATACCTCCTTCAGAGAACCCCGGCACATAAGCACCATTCAGCACATACGCCTTATTATTCAATGAATAAGAAGTCAAATATTCAAATCGGCCAATATGGAACGGGTCATTCTCGTCTCCCCAGTTATCCAAACCTACCTGTCCGTATGAAGCACGTACTTTCAACTGGTTAAAGATATTTTTCTCCACAAGAGACTCCATAAAAGCCTCGTCAGCGACCAACCATCCCAAAGAAGCAGAGAAGAACGTACCCCAACGATGATCTTCCGGGAAATTATCAGAACCATCATAACGGAGACTACCCTCTACAAAATATTTATTGTCGTAATTATACTTCACTTGTCCGACCCATCCGGCACGTCCAACTTCGCCTTCACCACCACCGTTTTTCTGTGTGTCTTCCGGTCCCACATTAATCTGGTCTATCGGGAATTTATAATTTTCACGTTGCAACCAATAGGTATTCGAATAACCATAAGTCGCTTCATAACCTCCTAAAGCACTAACTGTATGCTTGCCAAATGTTTTACTATAATTTGCAAAAAATTGGGTTGTCCAAGTATATCCATATTCCGTTTTGTTATACAATCGGGGAAGCCCTGCATACATCGGTTCTTCCGAATCCCAAGCATAGCCTGCTCCATCTTTGCGCCACTCCTTAAACGCATTGAATCCATAACGGTAATTACCTGTCGCACTCAAATTAAGCCCTTCAACCCAAGGTACAGCCCATTCCAATTTAAGGTTGCCATTTATCATCTTTTCCTCCTTGCGTATATAACCGTTATCTTTTGCCAATTCCATAACCGGATTATTGGGGAAATAATAAGGTAAACCCAATTTATTAACACCTGGAAGCAAAGGGCTGGCGTTTTGTATATGGCCAAATATGTGATAAGGTTCTGAAGCCCCCCATGAATAAGGATGCGTCTGTTTTTGCAGATATCCGTCCAATGTAGCTGTAGTCTTCAAACCAATCGCTTTTATCAACGAACTTTGGCTCAAACGGAAATTGGTCCGCTGCATATTATGATTATTGCTCTTATACAACGACTCCTGATCCAAATGGCTCAAAGACATATAATAGTTATTCACTTCCGTTCCTCCGGTCATACGAATGCTGTGGGTACTTTGAGGTGCAAAGTGATTGAGTGCCAAATCCCTATAATTCGTATTGTTGTTTTGTAACGGATCACTGCCATCACGCATTTTCTGAATACGGTCGGCACTGAAAGCATCCGGCAACCCGTCATTCTGTTTTGCCTTATTGGCATATTCAGCCCGATCCCATGAATCCAAACGCTGTTTCCAATACGCAGGTTCAGCCAAACTCATATTAAAATTATATTCAATATACGCCTTCCCGTCTTTTCCTTTTTTGGTCGTTACCTGGATGATACCATCGGCAGCACGTGAACCATATACGGCTGTTGCCGAAGCATCTTTCAACAAACTTAGCGACTCAATATCTTCCGACGGCATTTGGACAAAGTCGTCGTAATTACGGATGACACCGTCAATGACGACCAAAGGCGTACTACCACCACGGATACTGATCTGTGCTTTGTTGTTGATACCACCTCCGGAAGTTTTAACGATCAAACCGGGAGCACGTCCTGCCAAACCTTTTGACATGTTTGTGATCGGAAGCGTTGCCAATTCTTCCGATTTTACCGATGAAACAGAAGCGATCATGGAGCGTTTCGTCGTCGTTCCATATCCTACAACTACGACTTCATCTAGTGCCTGCGTATCTTCTTTCATCACGACATCAAGGGTACCAGCTCTTACTTTCAATGTCTGTTTAACATAGCCGATACTCGAGAATACCAATTCAGCCCCCTCTGGAATATCAATTGAGTATTTCCCATCGATATCGGTAATAGTACCTTTTCCCGAATCATTTTTTAAGAAGATAGTAACCCCGACCATCGGTTCACCTTGTGAATCGGTGACTTTTCCTTTGATCGTTTTTTTATTCTGGCTGATTTGATTCGTTTCTGCTTTCACAGGCATGCTATCGCTCGCAAAGGATGAGGTAGCAAAAGCTAATGAGAAAGGAATCAAAAAGCCTAACAGTGTTTTTGTTCTCATAACTAATATGATTTTATGTTAAAAAATCAACCAAACCTAAGCGAATTTGGCTGTAAATATTTGATTTAACTGATCCCGATTTTAACGGTCACAAATGATCTTACCTATATCAAATAAACTTTTTTCAGAATAAAATAGCTTAGTACCCTCCCCTTCCGGCAGAACAGATGTGACCAATGATAAAGTACCAGCCAAAGGCATATCCTCTATAACCACCTGATTCACGGAAGGGAATATTTCGACAGTCTTTTCCCCATACGAAATAAAAGACTTGTATACAGGCTCTGCTGATGGCGTTAAATGAATATGAACTCTGTTATCAATATCTCTATATATTGTATCAATATCACGCCTTAAGCCATGAGGCAAATCCGTACTTTCATAAGTTTTAGATGGAGATTTGAGAACTTCAAATGCTGTACTATTAGGTAGCCATAAATCTTCCAATATAAAATTGGAATTAATATTTACATTATCCAATATAACAAAGGAAACATCTCCCACTTCCTTTACCTCAGAAGCACCATTGACTGTTGTGTATATCATATTAGTACCTCTATTTTTTGTAGAACTAACCTTGTTCAAAAATACACATACAGAATTGTCTTCCGATCTAGTTATATCCACTATAACACGATTTGTTTTCAATTGCTTTGCATATTTATCTCCAAAGACATCTACAATGACATTTTTTTTAATTGATTGGTTTCCACTATCATCCAAGCTGTAAACAGAGAAAGTATATGTTTTTTTAAGGGGGGTAAAACGAAATGCGTAAAAACAGCATAGAGTAAAACGGACTTGTTTTAACTGAAAAACAATAGGTTAGCAATATAGTTAAAGAGCTGACCAAGAAAAACGAAACGCGCAAACAGTTTAATTGAGTCGAACTGCATTTTAATTTTGAATGGGGTTTGAACGGTTTTTTTGAACGCAAGTTTAATTGGACGGTAGATTTGGTTTAATATGGGGCCTGCATGGGCGCAAATGAGGCTCACTGGGGCGTTTTGTTGGCTCTGTTGATAGTTTGTTCGCAGAAAGAATGAAGAGGCTTGAAAAGGGTCTCTTTTCTTTTGCCTTGTTGTGGGTTCAATTGATTAAATCTGTTGATAGATTATTCTATATAAGTGCTATTTAGTATATTTGCGAGAAAGAAAATACTAAAAACGTTATGATAAAGGTTATCCATGTACATTTGCTCTACGAGAAGAAGAACTACTATTTCGGCTCGATTTCGGCTATCTTTGACGTGCTAACGGAGAAAGAGGTAGGCATTACCAAAAATAGCCTTCTGCACGCCGGTATGTCTGATGGAAGCTGTAAGATCACCAAACGGGCTATGATCATTCAATCTCATCTGATAAGAGGTGGTAAGTAGTTGTTTTATTAGTGTTTAAGCCGTTTTTGAACGGTGTTTTATAAGGTGCGGCATTTTTTACTGGTTTGAACAGTAGAAAAAGCCGTTTTTTATGTTTGGTAATGCGGTTGCAAATGCGTTTGGTAATGCATTATAGCAAATACAAAAACGAAATGCATCGATTGGTAATGCGTTTGGTAATGCAAAAATGTAATATTAAGTATCGTATTTATGTATATATAATGCCTAAAAATAGATTAAAAACTACTTTTTAAGCGGTATTAGTATATATATAATCACTTGTATTCTATTATTGATACATATATAATAAAGCGTAAATGGCTTATTATCAGAAAAATCTATGTATACTACCCAAAACTGCAAATACTTTTCGAATCATACTGACAGGAATCTCTTGTTCCCCATATTCAGGACTCTTGTTTGTAGGTATCAAACGAACGAAACCTTTTCTTTCTGACATACGTATTCGCTTTACAGTCCTATAATTGTCTGTTATTATCCCGTAAATTTCACCGTATGGCAGATATTCAATCGGGTCTGTCATTTCTTTCATAGCAATGAAGTCTCCGTTGTTCAGCTCCGGCTCCATCGAATGACCGGTGATGTTACACCAAATTACTCCTTCTTTATTGTAAGGTGCAAAATTGATATAATAGTCCGGGTTACGGGTCTGGTCATTCAATACCAAATCGAATCCTCCGATGAAGTCTACATTATAATAGGGTGCGCCCTTATATTCGTAATTTACCTCCAGCGGAACCTCCTCTTCCCTGTCGCCCATCAGCGACGCACCATCGCTTTTCAGCATGGAGCCGCGACCGGTGAGGAGCCAGTCGGTATCCACATCTGTTGCATAAGCGAGAAATCTTGCAATATTATCCTCGCTTATACCATTGTTTTGCCCTAAAATACCCCTTGTTACTCCCGAAGCCTTGTAAAATTCATACGGAGTAACCCCTTTTTCTTGCAGATAAAGCAAGATATTTTGCTTAATTTGCGATTTTTCTTGTTTGTTTTCTTGCATAATCGAGAAATCTTGTCTAATATTGCAGCGTATTCAGAATGTGAACACGCCCCAAAGATATAAAAAGGCGGTCATATAAACGAGTATTAGAAGTGAAACTTAAAAAGAGCAAAGGATATGACACAAAAAGAATTTGAAGAGAGAACAGGAATCGTACCGACACCGGAAAATTTTGAGTACATCCATGAAGTGTATATGAATACATCAATGGATAAAGACGCATTTTGCAAAGAGTTCAAGAAACATGGGGAAAGCCAAATTATCCGAGATATCTATATACGGGTAGTGAACTGTAATGTGAAATTAAATCGGCAAAAGGAAGTTACAAATGATCTTGCCGACTTCCTGATTGGGAAAGCTCATGCGTATGAAGACACCGACTTCCGCAACCAGGCGGTGAAGCTGGTCGGAGAAACGGAGGTAGTCAAGCGAACGATTGAATTAGGTCTTCCGCTTTGGGACGAAGACCGTAAGCATATTCTTTCAATGATTAACGAACAAGGCAAATAGATTGCAGGTTAGGACAGCCCGGAAAGACGGGCGGGCGATTAGTTCAGTCAGGTAGAACAGGCGAAACTTAACCATAGAAGCCATTGTCCCCGGTTCGAATCCGGGATCGCCACAATGATAACAAATAGTATAACGATATGGAAACAAATAAGTACAAAAAACTAAATGACATACTAAATCATGTCATAAAAGCGACCGAATCAGCCCAAAAAGAGTGTATGAAACAGACTCCTGACGATACAAAAATCTGTCAGTTAGCTTATGAGAATTTGGAAGGTCTATTGTCCCAAATCGGATCGGTTATCTTCTCTGAGTGTTTCAACATGGTTTAATTCAACATGGGCAGAAGGGTAATATAGCCCTATCTTATAGAGCTGATGATCAAGCGTTGCTCTAAGTGTCAATACATCTGAGGCGTATCCTTGGATTCGAATGTACATCCATCGTGATAAGACATCTCCTTTGCGAGCAGATTTAGTATCTCTCCATGTGATGTCGCCAAAATTAAGAGCCTCAATGAGACGCTTTATTCGATTGAATACATGCAAACACGTTTCATGGGTATTAGCACTGACTGTGATACTATATGAGACGGAGTATTTACCGTTATAATACGGATTATTCATATTGATATAATATTAGTTGAATCTGCTACAAAGGTAGAAAACTTCCGTGGTTCGGGAGAATAGCGGAAGCCTTTTAATAAGATAACGAATTTTAAAAACAGATATAAAAATGAAGAAACGAATCATAGTAGAACATGGAGAAGTAAAGCGGATCGCCTTGCTGATGAATTGTACTTACGAAATGGTGTCACATTCGCTGGCTTACCGAAAGGATACCAAGCTGGCGAAGGCGATCCGGAAAATGGCTTTGATACGCGGAGGCGTTGAAGTGGGTGACGAACCGATAAACAACAGGAATCATGAAAGCGAATTGGTTGAAAGCGTTTAGCGGTGAGATCGCTTGGTGGCGCAGCCTTACCGGGAAAGAGAAACTATATACCGTTTACTTCCTGCTGAGTTTTACCTTATTAGTTGGAATGGCGGATTGTAATCCGGTATGGGTGATGTTTTTGGCCGTGTTGAACTTCGGCAACTCTGCACGGCTGGTGAAAAAAGTGCCGATTGACAAATTGGGTAATTACTAATCAATAAAATAAAAACAATATGGAAATGAAAGTTTGGCAATTAATATGTGGCTTAGTCATAAGTATACTGATAGGAATATGGATCGCAAAACGGATTACACATAAAACATGATTACTGAATAATGAACCCGGATAGTATTGCCATCCTTTGTTTGTGCAATAAGAATTTTGGGATTAATCCATGACCACTCAATAGCGGTAATATTATTATCTCCTCCCACGATTCCATATAACATTCCAGGTTTGATTAGGGCATGGTACATTTTCAGTTTCGGATCTTTAAACAGCAGTAGCCATCTTACAAAGAATACTGAAGCTATAGAAAGTACAACAATCAAAGGGAACACCCATAATGGAACAACAACCTTACGCAGAAGTATTTCCATTATCGGCTCCTTAAAAACAAAAGAAAGTACGGATATAACAAGAGTTGATAAACCTGCTATAACCTTGTTTTTGATAGAGATGTCTGTAATCATAAGTGAATTTTTGAACAAAGGTAAGCAATCCTACTAAGGTATCCAAGCCTTGCGACCGGTGCAAGTTCCGGAGTAGGAACAAATTAAATAAATCGAGTGATGGAATATTACAAAAACGAACTATGCGTGACATACGAGGAGCTTACCTCCGGTGATGATCCTGTGATAAAGTTCAGTACTTTAAATAGCAATATCTTCAGAGGTAACATCAGAACCGCCAAACGTGGCGGTGGCGAAGGTTCCTACGCATTGATAATCTATTCCTCGCTCCGTGAGAAATACAAGGCCCGTTATGTGGCGAAATATGGTGATCCGGAAGAAATACTAAAGTTACAGCGTATGAGAGACAGGGTGAAAATGGACGAAAAGGCAAGGGACTTTTACGAGACGTTCAAATACGACATGAACGGTGTTCAAACAGGGCTCAGTGAAAAGCTGAAAGCGGAATACACGTTGAACGCTTCGGTGTTGAATGCGCTGGCCTGCGACCTGGAAGAGAAAACCTCCAAGCGCAAGATGTATGGCAACAGCCTCAGCACCGTATGGGAAAGCGTGGCTGCCACCTGCGAGAACCTGCGCGAGATTTACCATCACACCCTGCCGGAAAACCTGCCCCGGCTGCGGGAGAAGATCAACCGCTACAAGAAAGAGGGTTACGTGTCATTGATCTCCGGAAAGCTGGGCAACGCCAGCACGTTGAAGATAACCAAAGAGGCGGGTGACTTCTTGATCGCCTTGAAACGTAGCCGGGTTCCGGTCTATACCGACTCGCGTATATTCGAGGAGTACAACCGGGTTGTTTCGGAAAAGGGCTGGAAACCGCTGAAAAGCAAGCGCAGCCTGACGATGTGGTTCTCCCGTCCGGAGATACAGCCGCTTTGGTGGGACGCCGTGTATGGCGAACTGTCGGCACACCAACGTTTCGGTCGCAAACACCGGACGGAACTGCCTTCACGCCGTGACACGCTTTGGTATGGTGACGGGACGAAACTGAATTTGTATTATCAGGACGAGAACGGGGATATGCGTACCACGATGGTCTATGAGGTGATGGATGCGTACAGCGAAGTGCTGTTAGGGTATTACATCAGCGACCACGAGAACTTTGAGGCGCAATACAACGCTTACCGCATGGCCATCCAAGTAAGCAGGCATAAGCCTTATGAAATTGTGCACGACAACCAGGGAGGCCACAAACGGCTGGAAAAGGAGAAAGGGACGACGGAACCAGGCTTCTTCGATTTGATTTGCCATGTGCACCGTGCGACTGCTCCGTACAGCGGCCAGTCCAAAACGATTGAAAGTGCATTCGGCCGTTTCCAGTCACAGGAGTTGAACAAAGACTGGCGGTTTACCGGAATGAATATCACCGCCAAGAAAGAGAGCAGCCGCCCGAACTTGGAGTTTGTCGAAGAAAACAAGGACCAGCTTTTCACCTTGGAAGAACTGAAAGCCCACTATGCCGAAGCTCGCAAGGCATGGAACGAGGCCAAACACCCGGCGACCGGCATCCCGCGCATCGAGATGTACAAGAAGAGCGTGAACGAGGAGACGGATGTGGTGACGGTTTACGACATGGTGGACATCTTCTGGATCTGGACGAAACGTCCCGCCACCTTCACCGACTCCGGCATAGAGATTACCATCGGCGGGAAGAAGTTGCCTTATGAGGTGTACGAACGTCCCGGCGTGCCCGACCATGAATGGCGCATGAAGAACACCTACCGCCAGTTCCATGTCAAGTATGACCCGAACGACCTGCGCAGCATCCGCCTGTATTGGGAGGACAACGCCGGGGAACGTCGGTTTGAACGGGTGGCCGAGCCTTACATGGTTATCCATCGTGCCCTGCAAGACCAGACGGAAGGCGAAGCCGCCTTTATCCGTCAGGAACAGGAAGCCAATATCAGAGATCGTATCGATCGTCAGGTTATCGCCAAGGAGATAGAATATGCTTATGGCGTGGCTCCGGAACAACACGGGTTGAGCACTCCGAAGATGAAAGGCGTTACTGCCGAAGTACAACGCCAAGTGGATCGACGGACGAAAAAATATGATCGAGATCCGGAAGAATTGCAAATCGGACGTGCCACCAAAAAAGCCAGCCTCCTTACTTGGGACCAACTTGGCAACAATAACAAAGTGGACCTGCGAAATGTGGCCGGCAAATTATAAATCAGAAATCATAAATTACAAATCATAAATATGGAATCATTAAGCAACAAACAGAAAGACACCATCCGCGAGGCTCTTCGCGCCTACGTCGCTAAATATCCGAGCCAGAACAAAGCAGTCGGTAGCCTGAAAAACACCAGTGTCGGAACGATCAGCAGCATTATGAATGGCAAGTATGAAAACATCTCCGACGAAATGTTCCGCAATATCGCCTCGCAGGTAGGCGGCGGAAAAGCCGAAACCGGTTGGCAGATCGTCGAGACTTCTGCCTACCAGGAGATCAGCTTCGCGCTCGACGATGCCCAGCGCTGGCGTAACGTGACATGGGTAGTCGGCGAAGCCGGTTGTGGCAAGACAACGACGGCCCGCCTATATGCCGAAGAACATAAGGAGGTGTTCTATATCCTTTGTTCCGAAGATATGAAGAAAGGCGACTTTGTACGTGAGATCGCCCGGAAAGTGGGTATCAAGACGGACGGGCATAATATCCGTGAAATCTGGGGACTGATACTGGACGACGTGATACAGATGGACGCGCCACTTTTGGTATTCGACGAAGCCGACAAACTGACCGAACCGGTGTTCCACTACTTCATCAGCATGTACAATAAGCTGGAGGACAAAAGCGGGATTGTCTTCATGAGTACCGATTACATCAAGAAACGTATTAGCCTCGGCCTGCGCCACCAGAAACCCGGCTATAAGGAGTTCTTCAGCCGTATGGGGCGTAAATACTTCGAGTTGGAAGAAACGACCGCCAACGATGTCTATTCTATTTGCATGGCCAACGGCGTACAGGATAAAAAGAAGATCGAAGAGGTCATCCGCGATGCCGAGCCGTGCGACTTTGACCTCCGCCGGGTAAAAAAAGCCATCCACCGTGCCAAACGGATGGGCGAGTAAGGACTATTTGAACACTATTCAAACATCATTCAAAAAGGATATGAAACGAGCATTGAGCGTAAAAGACATATTGGATAAAAAATACAACACGTTCCCTTTTGAGGGGAAATGGAAAGAGGCGTTCGGCACACCGGAGCGTGTCGGCGTGTGGTTTATCTGGGGAAACAGTGGCAACGGTAAGACGTCGTTTGTCATGCAACTGTGTAAGGAGCTTTGCAAATACGACCGTGTAGTTTATGACAGCCTGGAAGAGGGTGCATGCTTGACAGTACAGAACAACCTGAAAATGCACGGCATGTCGGAAGTAAGCCGCCGGTTGGCTTTCATACAGGAAGACATGAAAGCCCTGAAAACAAGGCTTCGCCAGCATAAGAGTTACAACATCGTCGTAGTGGACAGTTTCCAGTACACCCAGATGAGTTACCGTGACTATATCACCCTTAAAGAGGCCTTCCCGAACAAGTTGTTCATCTTCATCAGCCATGCACGGGGCAAGAATCCGAAAGGAGATGCCGCCGAAAGTGTGATGTATGACGCGACGTTGAAAATATGGGTAGAAGGCGGAAAGGCTTTTAGCAAGGGACGGTTTATCGGTGAAACAGGCGAATACATCGCTTACCCAAAGTTGGCCGAAGAATACTGGAGTGACAACGGAACAAGATCAGGAAACCATGAATAAGAGGATATGAAAGTCATACAAATGACCCCCAAACAAGGCTATGCGAAGCCCGACAACTACGCCGCTTTCTACGGCCTGCTGAAACAGATGCCGGGAGCGGGCAAAGAAGAAATCGTCCTTCAGTTCACGAACGGGCGTACCGACAGCCTGCGCGAAATGTCGCTCCACGAATACAACGAAGCCATCCGTGCGATGGAGAAGCTGACACGCGCCGAAGAGACCGAAGCCATGCGTATCCTGAAACGCAAGCGGTCGGACGTGCTGCACCAAATGCAACTGTTAGGTGTCGATACCGCCGATTGGAAGAGGGTCGATGCCTACTGCCTCGACAAACGGATCGCCGGCAAACGGTTTGCCCGGCTCGATTACGAGGAACTGGAAAGGCTGCTGGTGAAACTACGCGCCATCCGCCGGAAACAAAAGGAGGAGGATTGACCATGGCACGTTACATCCCCCTACAAGACAAACTCGACGAAATCGAGGAACAGGGCAAACGCCTGCGCCGCCGTCTGGACTACCTGAAAGGCGAACGCGACTTCCTGGTCGACATGCTGCTCACCCGGCCGACCCGCGACATGGAGGCGCAACGCCGGCTGCTCCGCGAGTGGGACGAGGAGATCGACAAACTGGAACTGTCGCTCGACTACCTCCGCCGGGAATATGTGAAATACAAAGAGATTCAGAATAAACAGATGTGTAACAATCAAAAACAAACAACGACATGGAAGCAACAAAACAAACAGTCGAAATGACAGCCGAAGAACGGCAACAATTTGAAGCGTTCAAGGAAGAACAAGCCAAAAAAAAGGCCAAGGAACAGGCCAAGCGCGACCGTAAAGCCTACAAGGAGCTGGTGGACGAAGCGATTGAAAGTGCGATACCGGACTTGCAGTCTGTCAGTGACTGTATCAAGACGGTAAAACAGGGAGTACTGGAAGAATTCCGCCGTGCAATCGAAATGAAAACGGAAGTGTTGAAGTTGAAAAAGGACGGCCAACGCACGGACACCTTTACCAATACGGCGGGGGACAAGCGGATCATTATCGGTTTTTACAACACCGACGGATACCGCGACACTGTAGAGGATGGTATCGCTATTGTAAAGGAATACATCGAAGGCCTTGCCAGTGATTCGAAAACAAAGGCACTCGTAAAAATGGTACTCCGCCTGTTGGCGCGTGACGCGACAGGGACACTGAAAGCAAGCCGTATCGTCCAGCTCCGGAAACTCGCCGAAGAGTCGGGGAACGAACGCTTCATCGAAGGCGTGCAAATCATCGAGGAGGCCTACCAACCCGCCATCAGCAAACAGTTTATTCGTGCCGAGATCAAGAACGACAACGGCGCCTGGGTATCGATACCCTTGGGAATGACAGAGGCATGAAGGTAAAATCCGCCACCCTCACCCCCGGCCGCTGGATCTACGTCTGTCCATGTGGCTTCCGTACCACCGTCGGCCGGGTGGCGAGGACTTCGAGCAAGTGGATGGTCTACTGCTTCAAATGTAAACAACAAACAGGTAAATATTATAAAGTCATGGACGAACGATTGGAATTTGAAGAGAACTTCAACAACAAACTGAACTGCACCTGCTTCACCACGATCCGGCTCCACCACCCGGTCCGGAACGCCATCGGCGCCGTGAAGCAAATCTACCTGAAAGGCGTATGGAAAGGCAACGCGAAGATCATGCACGCCGCCACCCTCACCCTCGACCGGATCAACCTCCCGATAGCAAAGCTCGACACCGGCCTGCTTCCGGAGGAATGCCGCCGGCTGATAAAGTCGCTTTACAAGAACCGCCCCGGCATCAACTGGGAGACACAGCCGTTAGACTACCTGGTGCTGGAGTACCTGAAAGAATCAAAGGAACCGTCGCTGTTTTAGTTGACAGTAGAGATTTGACAGTTAAATCACAAATTAAAAACGAAAATAGAATGACAACAAATGAGATAATAAAAGCAATTTGCGAAATAAAAGATGCACAAACACTTGGTAAAATTGCCCATAAAACAATGGCTCGTGCATGCCAACTTGAAGAAACATTGGAAATTGATTCGGATTCTGAATTTAGAAAAAAAGGAAAATTCTTTCTGAAGACAAGCATGCACTTTGAGATGGAAATAATCAATGAGGAAGAGGAGGTGACGAATGAGTGAAATGAAGCACACGCTGGAGATCCAGCCGGACCCGCACGGCACGCGGACGGAAACGCGCTACGCCAGCGGTTTCCCCTGCCCCCGTTGCAGCGGGCAAGGCGGCTTCCGGGACGACACCGGCCACAACGGTCGCATCTTCATCCCCTGCGACCTCTGCGATGGCACAGGCAAAGTGAGGGCGACGGTCACGGTGGAATGGGAAGCGGATTATGCATCCTGAAAACATCCCTGGAAAAACACCCACAGTTTCGGAAATTTCCGTGGGTATCTTGAAGATTTCTGTGGGTATTTTGGAAATTTTTGTGGGTGTTTTTCGGGGCATCATAAGAAATATCATTTTTAAAACTGAAAAGACATGAACAACCTATTGGAACGAATCAGAAGAAAACAGCAAAAACAGCCGGCCGAAGCGCAAGGCGCAAATAGCATGGAATCACTCCAGCGGAGAAAAACAATCCCCCCGCACATCGTGGCCTGCAAAGTCTGCGGCGGCAAAGGAACGAAAGATGGCGCAACCTGCCCGCAGTGTAAAGGTTCCGGCCGTGTGATCGTATCGTGTGAAGTAACAACGTATGTATCGGCATACGTGCCGGAGAAAGGATTGGGTTATGGGATATGATTTGATACCAAAGAAAGAAGGGGTCGATAGTAAACACGGGATGATATTCACATAGCCCACCATACTGAACGAAACCGGTGCTTGCTACTTGTTCGGCTATGGGGACCATACATTTTCTCCGGGAAAATATATTTATGACGGTTCCCGGAAAGATGGCAGTCCGGTAAGCAATGACGGGTTTGAAGTCACAAAAGAAGAAGTCTGTATCATGGCGAGGCTCTTTAGGGGGTATGTCTCTGTAAAAAGAGCGTTGAAGGAAGAATGGGACCAACTGTCGGAACGGGAACAAATCATGATTAAATCCATGTTAGGGGAAAAAGCTGAACCACCGGCTGAAGAGTTTTTACATAAGATAGAAATACTGGCAGATTTCTGCGAACAGTCGGAAGGGTTTAATATCAATTAAAAGCATAAATATGGAACAGTTAGCAAAACAGATGGGGCTTGTGCCCAGTGTTTCCCAATGCATCAAGGATGCGGAAGGGACGGCGGAAGCGATCAAAGAACGTATTCCCCGATTAAGAAGCCGGGATGCCAAACGGCAAAGCGAAAGGAGCATCGAGTTTTTCGAGGCGGTGGCTTATCATCTGAAACGGTTGCAAAAATTGGAATCAGGACAATAATTACAATCCACCTCCCGACGTTGGGGAACAACTCCCTGTCGGGAAGTGGATTTGTTTTTATCTGATAACATATCAGTTTTAGCCAAAAATCAGTCCTCAGATTTTTGATTCTGTTTTTTGTAGCAATAGTCCAAAAAATCACACGTATTGTCTATTTTCCTTTTTACAGACTCATTATTTACAGGCTTATTATCTGCTGAAAATCTGGATTTAACGCAATGCTTAAGATTAGAAAGATGTACTTCATTATTTATTTCTTTAATCAATTTGAAAGCGTATTCTTGAGAAACAGTATTTTCATTTTTGTATGGAACATTATATTGTAAACAATAAGTCTCGAATGATTTTGAGTATTGGCTGTTTTTTAAATCATTTATTACATCTTGATCGATAACTGTACCTGCCCATTCTTGAGATTCAGCTTTTTCGTGAGCCTTTACAAGCCCTTTTCCGTAGGGACATTGTACAGCATATAAAGAACTGTTAGTAGACCTGAAACTTCCCATAACATGTCCAAGAGAACCCTTAGTTAAGCATCCTCTAACAGGAAAATTGTCTAAATTACAACATTGATTATATAGGAATGAAACTAAAAACAAATTATACAAGGAATCAATGCTTGAATCTTTTGTCCAATATATAATGGTATCTGATATGTTTACACAATTTACTTTGGCTTGGGCAAGATCCGGAATTACAATATTGGGATCAATGGAACTATGTTTCATATTATTAAGAGTAAGAGAAGACTCTATGTCTCGAAAAATATGTCTCATACGTGTGTCTATATGCTTTTCGTCATTTTTTTCAATAAACTTTTTGAATCCCAATAAATCGAAATACGTTATGTAAACTTCTTTGCACATAATAATATAGTTTTTAAATTATTAGTCACAAATATAGTAACAACAAGTAAAAAAGCCAAAAAGAGGGTGAAGGTATGCATTCCTTATATTGTTTGTTTTGATTATCTTTGCATTAAATAGGAAGATTTCATGCAACAGCAGTACGAATTGAATTTGGACGTCGAGACCAAAGGCGAGGGCATCAGGCATAGGCGCACCCGCGTATCCGTGCAGGCGGCGGGAGGCAAGACCAGCCGGCAGGAGCATGTGTACAGGCGTAACCGGGAGCTGATCGCCCGTTATTACTACTGGACGGAAATACGTCGGAGGCGTTTTGATGACGTGATGCGTATCCTCTCGGAGGAGTTCCATGTGGAGGACCGCACAATCAGCAATGCCCTGCTCGACTTCGGTGACTATCTGAACGGATTGTATAAGGGCAGGACGGATATACGGGAACTGAAAAAGGAATACCCGTATCGCAACTGGGAAAACTGAAAAGCGGGGCATTTGTCACCCCGCTTTTTTATTGGTATTCCTCAAAGGTAGTGCCGTAGACGAGCGTGTATGTCTTGATGCCGCCAGCCATGACGGAAGGCCGTCCGCTCCGGCGGCTCAGCGGCGAGAACATCTCATCCGCTGTCCACCCTTGCAGGCACTCATGAACCTCACTGACGACGGCATAACGGTCCAACGCCTTTTCCCTTACCTGTTCCGGAGCCTTGCTGTACGACTCTCCCTGATAAGGGAAAACCAGTTTGAGCGTAATCTTCAAATCCACCAGTTGAAACAAGTCGGTCAGGTCCCGGCAGCCGGAATACTCGATGTCGATCAGGCAACAGGGAAAATCTACAGGCGGACGCATGGAGTTGCCCACGTTCAACTGTCCCAAGTCTTCGTCAATCCAGCGGAGCGAAGGGGCTTCCTGCTCCAGCCGATTGCATAACGCGATAAAAATCTCTTTGTTCATAAGCTGTTATTTTAATTTGTCGATGTATCCTTCCAACCGCCGATGTATCTCATCCGCCAGTTCGTCCGACGGCCCCATGAAGGGACGTGCCGGGATGTTGGCCATTCGGGTATGCTCCCTTACTTCCACATTCCCGTATTTGGAAGTATGGCGTACATGGGCGGGCACGGTTACCTGTCCGGTGAACCCCTCGTTCTGTACCTTGGCATAATCCACCTTCTCGTTTCCGGCGGAGATAACCACCTTGTCAGGCCCGACGTATGCCGGGCGGATGCTGCCCATCAAGTTGCCGCTGTCGATCAGGAGCGATCCGTTCCGACGCGGAACCGCCGCCTCTTTCCACGGATTCCCGTCAAAGGCCTTCTTGCGGAAACTCTCCTTGTAATAGGTGGTGGCGGTCTCAGCCACGATTTCGGCGGCATCGGCCAGTACCTTGTCCGGCAGAGTACTGAAATAATTTTCCAATTCGTTGAAATTCATGTTGAAATAATTTGTATGTTTGTAACCGAAGCGCAAAGGTCCGGGGGTGAATAGAATATGCTACCCTCGCGGGTGATGGGGGCATTAAAAAGACTTGGGCTTGATACAGCGGATTGTTGCGTGAACCCGAAGCGTTGGTGAGACACCGGCTATCCAATCCGTCCGGGCGGAAAACCTCGTGCAGGTATTCCTACGGGGCGGACGGACGCAAGGACTCATCACCGCGTTTACTTTTTCACAAGCAACCCCCTCCGATATCGCCAGCGCGGGTCTATCTTCCGGCTTTTTTTCGACACCTCCTTTATCCGCGGGTTCTGCTCAATCTCAAACCAAGTCGCCACTTGATAGACGGTACCGTTCTTCACTTCGCATACCACATTGATCACCTTCCCCACATAAAACTTGATGAAGTTCATATTGCGGAACTCTTTCGGCTTGACATAATCGTTTATCCATACCTCGTCCGGATGAGCCAGCACGTCCGGTATGCAGTCCAGCAAAGGGATACGGACATCCGTATATTTCTTTGTGGTATGCTTGTTAAAGACGCTTTCCGTCAGTTCGACTTCCCGGCCTTTATAGTCTTTTATCCGCTTGTGCTCCGCATACCAATCCTCTTTGTCCCCCTCGAATAGCGGGGCCTCCTCGGTGGCTTCCGCCAGCTTCTTGCCAAACGAATCCAGACCGTAATCATTATAATACAGGTTACCGACCAGTTTGGATGCCTTTTCGGGAAACTGCTGTATGTACATTTGGTTACGGGTGAACACCTCGGCCGTCTTTCCCCGGTTCACATCCCAGTGCTGCGCCTCGACCTGTTTCCATTCCTTCTTACTGAAATAGTTGTCGCAACGGGCCTGTTCCACCTCCAAATCCACACCATTCGCTTCATGTGCCATAAGCGGGACGACGAAACATCTGCATTTCCATCCATTTGGCGGAAATATCTTATCCCACCTCGGATCGTTTGCCGGGAGGACCAAACCGTCTAATTCTTGGTGTTCGTCCCTTACCTTGTCGTCCCCCACCGTCTTGTATTCCCAATAGGGGAACAGCTTCGTTTGGCCGACCAGCCGTTGGTAGTTGCTTGCCGATTCGGCGGTGAGGACGGCCGTCTCGTATTCGGTCTGTTGCCACCGCTTGTTGAACACGTCCGTCGTCTGCAACGCCTTTTTGTGGAACTCCTCGAAACTGCCGCTTTCGCGTAGCAGGCTGTTCAGTTCCTGAAGCTCGGCAAGCGTCTTGGCGGCGGAGAAATGGAAAACGTTCATCTCCATGGAGGTGATGAAGGCGTTGTCCCGTGCCCCGTAGGTAAAGCCGGTATCGGCAAGGCCTACCTTTTTATGATGTCCCTCGTTGACGGCCCGCACAAACTCACCGGCAAAGAAGTCGAACAGTTCCGCGTCGAACAATGCCTTACCACTGCTGTCTGCCACCCGGTTGATGACCCGGTTCTGCATCGTGTCGTCACCGAGACGGATGCGGGCTTTGCCATTGGTCGCCCCGACTTGCGGGGCCGGTGCGAAAAAACGCAACAGGCGGTTGTACCATTTAGAGTCCCGGTTCTTGATATCCGGATTTGCCGGATCGTCCGGTTCATCATCATTCGGTTCTTCGTCATCCGGCGGCAATACGAATTGGGGCTTCTGCTCTTTCCGGGCAATGGGCTCGTCGCCCTCCGGCTGCGGGATGTTGTATTTCTCGTACAGGTAGCTCTGCGGAATCGGAAGGATATCGGAGAGTATGACCGTTTCCTGCACGGTAATCTCCTGCGCTTTGTCCAGGAACTTGAACCGGCCACCACCGGCCGGATACCCCCGTTTCTCCAAAAGCGGGACAAAATACTTGTTCAGCATCCGTTCGACAAACCGGCGGTCCGCCCGATGCTTCTTTTCCTGCACGGCCAGATGGACCTGCCCCTGCGCAAGCGAGCTGCCGTCTTGCGTGGTCATGGTCTGGCCTAAGACGGTGATCAGAATCTCCTCGTTGCAGGCACCACGGAAATCGTTGTAAAGGGCGCCGTTCCCGGAGTTGCTGAGTGTCGTCTGCGTGGCTTCCGTCTCCTTGGGTATAACTAAGTAGGGAGCCGACCCAGCCTCCTCGAACGCCTGGATAAGCGCCCGGCGGCTCTGTTCGTCCATGCTGCTGTATTTACCGATACGCTGGGGCATACCGAACAGCTCGACGAACTGCGCCCAGTCGCCAAAGCCTCCCCGTTTGTAGATGACGAAGGGAGCGGCACGCAGGAGGATGCCGAAGTCGTCGTCACTTCCGAACTGGATAATCAGGTCGTTGTCCGCGTAGGGTATCCCGTGCTCGTCCTCCTCCCGGATGGCGATCTCCTTGGTCTTTGTCCGGATATGCTTGCGCGGGATGGACTTGAAACCGAACCCGTCCAGGAACAGGCATTCGACCAGCGAAACTCCCCAGAAGCGCGAGAGCATGATTTCGCGCAGGAGCGACTCGAACTCCGGCGTGTCCATCAGCGCGTCCATCTCGTCGACCTGTTTGCCGTCGATGGTAAAAGCGAGGTCCGCGTCCGTCACCGCGTCGATGCGTTTGTCGATGGCGTCCGACAGGTAGCCATCGATCAGCAGGTCGGTAAACAGGTCGTACAGTTTCGTCCGGTTCCCCAAGTCCGCCAGCCGGAGGGCGCTCCGCCAGGAACCGATGTCGTTCACGCCCCGGTGGATGGGGCGGACCAATATTTCAGTATGGACCGGCCGTTGTTTCGTTCCGACCGAATCCGGGCCTTTTATGGCCACTTTCTTTTTTTTCTTTGCCATGATTCATGTTTCTGTTTTCATTCGATTATACGACCGCTCAAACAGCGTTCTAACGGTCTTTTAATAATGTTGCCGACGCTTGGGGTTGCTGCCGTACGCGATAGGGCCGATCGGGGCGTTGCTTCCCGTTTCTTCTTCTGTTTCCCGGTCGGGCAGGTCGGGCGAGACGTCGCCCTGCTGGACGGCCTTCAGCCAGTCGATGGCCCGTCCATAGCGGTCTTGCCGGAACTTCAAGTCCGTCCCGGCGTTGCAGAGGTTGATGAGATGCCAGGTGGCGATATCCTTGACGAATATCAATAGCAATTGGTTCCGCTTGTTTCCCGAAGCGGAGAAAATGCGTGTGCAGTCGAAACGTGTCAGGTAGCCTTTCGCCTCGGCTATCGCCGCGTCGATGGCGGCTTCCGCTATGGTAGCGTCTCCTCGCGTGATGGTCTCGACCTGTTCGTCATGCAGGTGGGTGTTCAATTCCTGTATTGTCAAAAATGCCATGATCTGATGTATTTGGATTAATATCGTTTCCGGTTCCTGGGACGTGTCCCGACGGTACAACTGCCCGCCTTGACGGCCATCGCCTTTTGCTGGCAGATGAAGAAACCGCCCTCTATCGCGTCAGGGCCGTCAGCCGGCGCCGGAAGCCCGTCGTCAAACAGGAGGAACTGTTCTTCCAAGCGTGTCATGTGGGGGTTGTCCTTCTCGGCGATATTCAGGATCATGCGTCCTGCCCGGTTCAGTGGTTCCAAATTTCCCTCGATACGGGCGAACTTGTCCGGTTTGTTGCGGAGGTCGGGCGATATCGGGATGATATAGCCGGTCTCTTCCCATTTCTTCTGGAAAAGGGGGACGAATACCTGCTCGTAGAACGGGTCCTGCAGCTTGTTGTTCTCGATGGAGTTGTACACTTGTGTCCGGTCACCCACGTAATCGCGCATGTAATAATACCAGTTGACGAACTCCTCGTTCTTTACATGGTCCAGGTAGCCGGTAATGACATACAGGTTGCCGTCCAGTACGCCCATCAGGAAGTTGGCCTTGAAAGAGCCGAGCTTCTTTACTCCCTTTTTGTTGGACACCTTGTTGGATGGGGCCGGGTCGCCATAGCTGACCAGGAACGGGAACTTGTGGAGCGGAGGTACCGGTCCCCACTTGATTTCCTTGAAATAACATCCTTCCGTCACCGGGTTGTTGAAACACTCCTTCTGGGCGCTGGCGGCGCTTACCTGTGCCAGCACATCGTCGATCGTCTCCTCGTCGTTCTTCTCCGGCCAGACGGAGGTACCGTAGGCGAAGTCGTTCTTGGGGTCCGGGTGGTTGATGTCCACCATGCGCAGGTTGATGATATCCCAGTTCCCGATCGGGTTCTCCCGTCGTGACAGTTCGAGCGCCTTCTTTCCGGCACGTGCCACGCAACAGTCCTTGGCGATGATGTTCCCGCAAAAGATGGTAAGCAGGGGTTCAGAGAAGGAACGGGTAAAATAGAGTGCCTGTTCGAACCAGTTCCATTTGTCGTTTACGATGTCCGGGTTGCGGCATTCCTCGTCAGTATCGTAATCATCCACGAGAATCGTGTCCGGACGCACCTCCTCGATCTTTACACCACGCGGACTTTGCCGTGCACCGACCGCCATGAAGGAGGCACCGCCCTTGGTGATGAAACTGTCTTCCGTCCATTTGAAGCCTTTCTGGTCGCCGTAGTAGAACCGGATGCGCTGGTTAGCCTCCAGTTGCGCCCGGTAATGGGCAAGCAGCTTGATGGCATTGTCGAGGCTGTTGGAACAGAGAATGATATTCCGTTTCTTCCCGGTCAGGACCAGGAAGAGGACAACGAACATGACGATCGTGCTCTTGGCCAGCTCACGCGCCCAGGATAAAACCTCATACCAGTTTTTGGGGCTATAAACCAGCCGTTTTATGGCCTTTTTATGGAAAGAGGCAAACTCGTATTTGGCATAGTTCGGAAACATCTCCTTGATCCAGAGCAACGGATGTTTCTCCAGATAGGCCAGCCGCTTCTGCCGCTCCTCGTAGGGCATATCCAAATCGACTGCCGTATCTTTTCGGATGGACTTCAGGTAAGCATCCCAATCTTCAAGGGCCTGTTTGTCTATGTTTTTAAGTGGTTTCATTTGAGTCGGTCTTTTATGTAAGCGTCAAAATAAAAGCTGAGTTCCTTCGCCTTTTCCGTGTCCGTCTTGCGTATCCAGTCGAGGATGCCTTTGGAAACGCTGATGATGTCGGCGATCCCGGTCTCCTTCTCCATCTTTTCGATGGCGGCCGCCAACTTGTTGATCGTGTCGGCCTCCTTGGAGGTGGCGAACCGTTCCCCCTCGCCACGCCCGGCGATGGCCTTGTTGATTTCCGCCACCTGTCGGTAGAGGTTGGCTAGCTGTTCCTCGCGCGTCAGGCTGACGGAGGTCTTCAGTTCCTCCCACTTTTCTGTCTTCACCCATTTGCAAAGCGTCTGCTTGCTGACCCCGACACGCTCGGCGACCTCCGCCTGTGTCAGGTGTTCCTTCAGGTAGAGCATCTTTGCCCATTCCTTCTTCTGCTTCATGCTTAAATCCGTACCCATATACCTATACATTTTGCTGTTTTGCACCCTCAAAAGTACGGGCGATTTTCGGGATGGAATAATTGCAAAGTGTTACGATACAAGCAGATGTAAACAAATTGCTTATTTAACGTAACCATTACAACGCGATTTTTCCGGCTCGTTTTTATCCCGCAACTTTGGGGTGGAAAATCAAAAAACGATGCCAAAAAAGACATTCATATTACACGATGAGACGGTCAATACGCAAGGGTTCCGGATGCTGACATCGGGAGCCGACCTGTCCGTATTCGAGAACAACCCGGTCATGCTGCTCAACCATGACGACTGGGACCTGCCGATAGGTCGCTGGGAGAACATCCGCGTCGAGGGGACCCGAATCCTTGCCGATGCCGTGTTTGACGAAGACGACGAAAGGGCGGCCGCCGTCATGGGCAAAGTGGAACGCGGGTTCCTGAAGGCGGCCAGCATAGGCGCTTGGCCGGGGAAAAGCTCGGACGACCCGTCGCTGATGTTGCCCGGACAGACCTATCCGACCATGATCACCTGGAAAGTGCGTGAGGCCTCCATCTGCACCATCGGGAGCAACCACAACGCGCTGGCCCTGTACGATAAGGAGAACAAGCGGATGGACCTGAACGACAAAGGTATATTGATCAAACTGTTCGATACCGCTTCCGGTATCCATGTATCACATAAAAATGAAACGCAAATGACAATTTTAACAGGTTTATTGAAACTGTCGGACAATGCAAGCGAACAGGCCATTGCCGACGAAGTACGGAAGATCATCCGGCTCCGTGACGAACTCCAGGCAGAGAACGCCACGTTGAAAACGGAGAAAGAGGCGCTGTCGTCCAAAGTCCAGGCTTTTGAGAAAAAAGAGAAGGACGTGCGCAAGGCAGACGCGATCGCCCTGGTGGACAAAGCCATCAAGGAAGGCCGCCTGGACGCGAAAGGCAAGGAGGCCTGGATGAAGATGTTTGATGCCAATTTTGACCAAGCCAAGGAACAACTCGACGCGATTCCGCCACGTGTCAGCGTGACGCAACAGATACAGGCTTCGCCTTCAGGCGGTACAGGGGACGTGAAACTTGCCGATATGACCTTCTCCGAGATCGTAAAGGCAGACCGTCTGAAGGAATTGAAGAAAGACGGGGAGCTTTACAGACAGAAGTTTTTCGAGGCATACGGCAAATACCCTGCCTAAGAAACAAGTATAAACCATTATAAAAACAAACAAGAATGAAAGCAAAATTTTTTGTTTCGCTCATGACGGCGATTCTTTTCAATGCCCTGACAAGCGGCGTGTTCGCTTCCACGTTGGGAATCGGCCACGGGACGATGTTCGCCCTGCAAATGGGGTTGTCCTTGATTCCCCTGAACCTGTCCGGATGCCTCGCCGAGGGGCTGAACCGGGAAATCTGGATTCCGGAAATCATCGAGAAGTTCTACCCCTCGGACTCCTTCCTCACGCATTCGAAGAGCCTGGACGCCTGGGTGGATAACGACAAGCTGCACTTGCAGGAGGCGGGTGTCGACCCGGCGGTGTACATCGACAATGAGCAGTACCCGATTCCTATCGTGGCGCGTACCGACATCCCGCACGAGATTATGTTGAAACGTTTCGACACCGAGAACACGGTTCATATCAATGCCATCGAGATCGAGGAGTCCGCCGAAAAACGCCAGAGCGTGATCGAAGGGCACAGCAATTCGCTCCGGCAGAAGTTCGCCCGATTAGCTGCATTCAACTGGGCGCCGCCCGAAAACGGCGATTTTACCCCGGTAAAAGCCGCCGCTGGTAACAAGAATGCCCGCGGATACAAGGCTATGACTTACGAGATGGTGATGGACATGGAGCTGGCTTTCGATGAGCTGGAGGTTCCGGCCGAAGGGCGTATCCTGATCCTGAACCCGATGCACGCAATGGACCTCCGGATGCAGGACTTGAACATGTACAAGGCGTTCTACAACGAAAACAAACTGTTCTCCTTCACCGTGGTCCGTTCGTCCCTCACTCCGAAGTATAACGGAACGACCGGCAAGAAAGCCCCGTGGAATGCGGCAGTGGCGGCAACAGACGCGCCTTCTTCCCTTTTCTATTACAAGGAAGCCGTGGCCCGCGCCCGTGGAACGGTGGATATGTATTACCGCCTGAACGATCCCGAATACCGTGGCGACGTGGTCGGTTTCAACATGCGCGGTGTCGCTACTCCGGTAACCGGCAAATACTTAGGGGCCATCTATTCACCCAAGGCATAATGTTTAACATTCAAACAGTAAAACGACAATGAGTTACATCAACATGAAATCGCGTAGGAGCTTCGACTTCTACGCCCCTTACAACGAGGAAGGCGAACGCCTTGTGACCATCCCGTTCCCGGTGGCCGTGGAACGGAAGGTGGAGGAAACCGGTATCGTTCATGATGCCAATCCGGCACTGGTGACCGTCGCCCCGACTGCGGCAGAAACAATCGAGGTGGAGACGAAAGTACAAGCGGGATCACTCCTGATTATCCGCAATGAAGGTACGGCCGTCGCTACCGTCGGCGGTGCGAACTGCGCGGCTTCCAAAGTGACGACCCTGATGTGGGACGGCAATGCGTATGCGGAACTTTGTACATCTGAAATCGCATAACCGATGGCCAAACTCCAACTCTTAGTCATCCACTGCACCGCCACCCCCCCCGGCCGCGAAGTATCGGCGGACGATATCCGTCGTTGGCATACATCCCCGTTAAGTAAAGGCGGCCGCGGCTGGAAGCAGGTCGGCTATACCGACATGGTCCATTTGGACGGGACAGTGGAGCGGCTGGTCGAGAACAACGAAGACGACACGGTCGATCCCTGGGAGATTACCAATGGGGCAAAAGGGCATAATAGTACAGCCCGGCACATCGTGTACGTCGGCGGCGTGGACCGCGACGGAAAGACTCCCAAGGACACCCGAACTCCGCAGCAGCGGAAAGCCCTCGCGGATTACGTGAAGGACTTTCACCGGAGGTTCCCGGATGTGCGGATCGTCGGGCATAACTCCCTGGCGGCAAAAGCCTGCCCCAGCTTCGATGTACAAGAGTGGCTCAAACAAATAGGTATCAATCAATAAAACAAAAAACAACATGAAACAGAAATTTATCCTTTCCCTTTTTGGGATGATCTTATCGTTTGCCGTATGCCTGCCGGTGCTGGCAGTAGTGACCGAACCTGCGGAAGTGGCGGTAGAGGCCCCGGACTACAACACCGTATTCTTCTCGCTTTCCGCGCTTGTGGCGGCAATCCCTTTTGTGGTTGAAATCGTAAAGGGCTTTTTCCCGAGCCTGAAAGGGATATGGACGCAGGTCGTTTCCTGGCTGGTCGCCGTCGGGCTGTGCATGTTCGGTTGGTGGCAGCATTTGGGAATCTTTGACGGTATCGAATGGTATATCGCCCTGCTGTACGGCTTGGGCAGCGGACTGGCGGCAAACGGTATCGCCGATATCGGGTTGGTACAGTGGCTGATCGGGTTGTTCGGTAAGAAAAAGGCGTAAAAGATGGACTGGGACACATTGTTCAATTATCTCGGCACGGGAGGCGGTCTGATTGTCCTGCTGAACTGGATGGCCAATCTTCCGCTGTTGCGCAGGCAAAAGCGGCTGGAGAAGGACGATGTGTCCCGCCACATGGCCGAGAAAGACAACGAGACAATACTGAAACTGTATGACGAAATCAGGAATTTTCAAGTGCGCATGTCGCGCCTGGAGGGGTGTATCGCGAAGATTGTGGTTTGTCCTGTGTATGACCGTTGTCCTGCCCGCCCCGTCGTGCAGGAGTATGAAAGAAGATACTTCTATCCGGGTGGTCGACAGTCTCCGGTGGGACAGAAAGGTAAGCGCCACCCTCGTGACAACCCCGTTACCGCCGGTCCGTCTGACGGCTCCGCTGGACAGCCTCCGTAAGCTCCCCTCCGGAGCGGTCTATACCAGCAGCTCGGGCGGTTTACGCGTGACGGCAAAAGTGAAAGGCGACAGCCTGTGCGTGACGGCGGAAGCAGAAGGCCCCTCCCGACTGGAATACCGGGAAGAAGAAAGCCGGGAACGTGTTCGGGGGGAACAGTCGGAAACGGTAACGGTCAAAGAACCGGCTACCGAATCCTTTTGGACACGCTTCAAAGGCTATTCGAAGAGCATTCTAACAGGAATCATTTTAACAATCATCATTCAAATCATTTATAAGTTATGGCAAAGAAAACAACGTCGGTCGGTTTAAAGATAGCCCAGTTCGGAGATGTCAATCCGGCAGGTGGTATGCCCACCGTACTGAAGCAGCTGGCACGTACATTCAAAGGTTCGGCAAGTTTCACCACCGAGGCTGACACAGTGACCAACTTCTATTGTGAGGAGGAACCGACTGTTCCTGTCGAAACGGTGGCTTCGGAAACCGGACTGAAACAGATCAAGCTGAATTTCATCGAGTGGGACAACGATACGCTGGTAGAAGTGTTCGGTGGCGAAGTGGAGAACACCGAAGTGACCATTGACGGGAAGACTTACGCTGTCGAGAAGTTCAAAGCACCGAGGGAGGTGGTGGAAATCGAGAAGGCGATCCGTGTCGTTACCCGCTACAATGTGGTGATTGACATCCCCCGTGCGAAAATCCTCGCCCGTTTCATCTGGAACCTGGCTGCTGACCAAATCGCCCAGATTGAAGTCACGGCAACGACCATGTCTTCCTTTGGCGAAGACGACGGGGCTTACGAGATTTACAAACTGGGTGAACCTAAAGCTGGTAACTGATGGACAAGCAAACCGTTAAAGATCGCGCCATCGAGGCCCATGCCGCCGATGCCCTTCTGGACCGGCAGCTGACGGTTAATCTCCCGGCCCCGTGGTTGCTCCGCAAGTTCGGAAAGAAGACTATCCGTTACGGCATTCCCTTCCCAAAAGGACAGACATTGTGCCGGATGGCAGCCCTCTTCTGCCGGATGGATCTTGACCTGAAGGAACTGAAAGCCGGTGATCTCGGTACCACGCTGGAGTGTATCGCCCGCAACGGCAAACGGGTCTCGCGGGTGATTGCCGAGGGGATGGTAGGAAATACCATTCTTTCCCGGCTATTGGTACGCCCCTTGGCCTGGTATATCCGCTGCCACATGACGATGCGTGGGATGGCGGAACTGGCGCAGGTCATCTTGCTTCTAGCCAGCCCGGAGGGTTTTGTGAATACTATCTCATCGATCGCGACCATGAATATGATGGCACCGACGACGGAGAGCCAGCCGAACAAAGAGAAAGGGAGTTAAAGGAGGAGTACGAACCTCCCCATAGCCCGTTCGGACGTATCTACGCGCTGATTGCTTCCGGCGCGTTCACTTACGACGAAGTCATGCGCAAAATTCCCTGGTGCGTCATCCTTACGATGATCAAGGACCAAGGCAGGATGCGTAAAAAGAAAGAAACGGAAGAGGAAGAAGAAATGCTCGAGACGGAAGAAGATGAATTAGCCTTCTTCGGGCTCGCATAAATCAAAAAATCATACATACCAATCATGGCAGACGAACCTTTATATGTGACATTCGAGTTCCGTGGCAACCTCGCCGAAGAGGTTGAGCGGGTGAAGTTAGGGATTGCGGGCTTGCGCAACGAGTCTACACAGACCTACCAGCGCCTGATCGCCGACAGTGGCGAAGCATTCGCCGCCATGAGCCGGGGTAACCAACAGCTGGCAGTTAGCATCCAGGAAGACATCAACAGTCTCCGCCAATTGGATGCCGCGAACAAGGCGCTCGACGAAAGTTTTGCCCGTGGCGCAATCACCGCAGCCCAATATGCCGAAGGCAAAGCGAAGCTCGCCATCCAAGAGACCGATCTACGCAACGGCATTCAGGAGAACATCAAAGTGCTCCAGGAATCCATCGAGCAGGAGCGGATGGCCGAGGGCAGTATCGAATCGTTACACGCCTCGCTCTCGAAAATGGAGGAAGCCTGGCGCAAGATGTCTGCCGCCGAACGTGAAGGGGCTGCCGGGCAGGAACTCAAAGCCAAAATCGAATCTTTAAAGGAAGAATTGAAAGGACTGGAGAGTGGCATGAATGGGACCACCTCCGGCTTGAAGCAGTTCCAAACACAGCTTGAAGCCTGCCCTGGTCCCATCGGGCAGACGGCAACAGCCATCGGGAAAATGACCAAGGCGGCGCTTGCCTTTATCGCCACGCCATTTGGCATGGTATTGGCTGCCATCGCCGCCGGACTGGCTGCTGTCACCAGTTGGTTCCACCGCACCGAAGAGGGCGAAAATGCCTTGGCTACCGCTACGGCTGCCTTCAACCAGGTACTCGCCAGCCTGCTCGATGTGGTGGACAAGGTGGGCGAATGGCTCTACAAGGCTTTTACCAAACCGAAAGAGGCACTGACCGACCTGGTGGACTTCATGGAAGGACAGGTGGTTAACCGTCTCAAATCGGTAGGCAAGGCGGCCGAAGCCCTTTGGAAGATGGTGCAAGGCAATTTCAAGGAGGGAGCAGCAGACTTCGCCAACGCCTGGCTGCAAGGCCTGACCGGAGTGGAAGACGCCGGGCGGAAAGCCTACGCCTGGATGGCGGATACCAATGAAAAGATCAAAGAATCTGTCGCCCTGCAAGAACGGCGCAATGCCCTCGATGTGGCCGAACGCGATCTCCTGGTCGAGCGCAGCCGGTTGGAAGCCCGTATCGGCGAATTGCGCGACAAAGCGTATGACATGAATTCCCCGGAGGCGGAACGTTCCAAAGCCCTGAAGGAGGCGATCCGCCTGACAGATGAACTCTTCGCCAAGGAACAGGCCATCGCCCGTGAGAAATACGAAATCATCAAGAAGCAGAACTCTCTTGCCAACAGCAACAAGGCCGACCTCCGTGCCGAAGCGGAAGCCCTGGCCGAAGTGAACCGCCTGGAGGCACAACGCTATGCCTCACGCCGTATGATGCTCCGCCAGAGTAACACGCTGGAAGTTAATGGCAATCAATTACAGTCGAAGACCGACCAACTGGAACGGGAAATAGAAAAGCAAAAAGAGGCTTTGGCGGAAAAGGAGAAGGACGCAGAACTGGACCTCCGACAGCGCCGGATAGAACTGATGCGTGAGGGAACCGACCGCGAGCTGGAGCAGATCCGTCTGAACTACAACCGACGAATTGAAGAAATTGAGCGAAAAGGAAAAGAATATGTACGTGCCCAGCAAGAGATAGAACGCTCTGTTTGGGAGAAAGACAACCCGGATTGGAAAAAGAAGGGACTGGTGTTCCAGCCGTCAACTACCTCTGTGTCCCAACTCCCCGAGTCGCAACGAAAGGAGTTGGAAGCAGCCACCAATATAGCAATGGAAGCCCGTGAAAAGGCGGAAGCTGACTTACTGGAAAAGACACTGAAACAGTATAAGGATTATGCGGCCAAACGGCTGGAACTGGAAAAGAAATACAACGAGGATGTTGCCTACCTCTCCAGCCAACGGACTGAAACCAATGCCAAGGAGATAGACGCTGCCATCAAGGAGGCGGAACGCTCTTTGAAGAAAAGCCTGTCTGACCTCTCCATGGAGGAACTGAAAGATTCCGGGCTGTGGGACCGCTTGTTCGGTGACCTCGACAAGATGGCGATGCCCTCACTGGAAGCGTTGCTTAAACAGGCACGGGAAATCAATACCTCTGCGTGGGACCCTAAAAACGTCAAGGAATACCAGGATGCCATCAAACGGCTGGAGGATGCCATTCACTCCCGTTCACCTTTCAAGGCAATCCGGGATGACTGGAAGAAACTGCTGGAGTCATTGAAAAGCGGAAACAAGGATGTAATGGCATCCGCCCTGTCGGGGATAGACTCTTCCGTCATCTCTTTGACATCCGACCTCAATACGATAGCCGGTAGTATCGGTGATATTCTTGGCGACGAGGCAGGCTATGCAGCCGGACAGGTGGTAGAACTGGCCTCTGCATTGGGCGGGTTTGCCAGCGGTGCAGCCAAGATTGCTAGCGGGAATATCATCGGGGGCATCTCCTCTGTCATCGGAAGTATCGGCAAGATCTTCTCCATGAGCAAACAGGTCAAGGAGATGAACCGGCAGGCCCGTGAGGAACAACAAAAATATTACGACAATGCCATTTCGGGCGAAATGGAATACCAGCGCCTGTTGCGGGAACGACTGCGTACCCAACAGGAAATTGGCGAGACGACGTTGGAGTACAACAAGCGGATTACCGAGGAACTGGAGCGCCAACGGCGTGCTTCCGGAAACGAGTACGACCAATTGCTGGCACAGATACAGGGAGAACAGTATATCAGTGGCGTAGGCTACCAGCATGGTACCTGGTTCCGGAAAGCGAAGACGTGGAACGAGTATGCCAGCCTTGCAGGAAAGAGCTACGAAGACATAGAGAAACTTTATACCGAGGGCAAGCTGGAGGAGAAGGTGGCCAAGCTGTTCGAGCAGCTACGCTCGTTGAGAGACGAAGGAACCGATATTGACAAGATGCTGGACGATCAGATGGAGTCCATGCGGGAGGCCTTCACCGGAACAACCACCGACTCAATCATCGACAGCATCATCCAAGGATTTGCCGAGGGCAAACGCTCCGCCAAGGATTTTGCCGACGACTTCCAGACGATGCTGAACAACGCGGTTCTGCAGGGTGTCAAGATGAAGGCCTTGGAAGAACCGCTGCGCCAGTGGTACGAATCGTTTGCCGCGGCTAGCCAAAACGGGTTGGATGCCGAAAGCATCGCATCGCTCCAGGAACAATATAACAAGATTATCGAAGACGCGGCAAAGCAGCTGGAGGAGATGGAGAAGGTGACGGGTACAACGATAGGCAATATCGTCGACACCGGCCGGACCGCTACGGCACAAGGCATTGCTTCGATGAGTCAGGACAGCGCGAACGAACTGAACGGTAACTTCAATGCCCTCCTGATCTTTGCCGATAGAACATACCAGGGAGTGACGAATATCAACACGATGATGGTGGAAGCTATCGGCGTGCTCAACCGCATCGCCGCCAGTACCGACCGGCTGGAGGCGATTGAAAAGAACGTCCGTGAGACACGTGTATTCATTCAGGACATGGCGAACCGTGGAATCTTATTACGCAAAGCATCATGAGGAATAATATTTACATAGACGGTGTGAACGTACGCGACCGATTTGGTTGCTGGGTGACGCGTGGCGGATACAACGGTCTCTTAGCGTTCCCGGCCATGAAGGAGCCGGAGGCGAACGACTGGCCCGAAGAGGACGGCATTGAGGTGGACCTGGCGGATCCGAAGCTGGAACCGAAAGAGGTAACGATCTCTTTCCTCTCCGACACGAACGGCGGAGCATTCGACCTCATTGCTTACCTGTCCGCTCCGGGCTACCATACGTTCCGCATTCCCTCGCTGGGACGCGAATGGCAGCTCCGGCTGTCGAGTCATCCGGCCAACAAAGTTTATCCGCTGGCAGCCTCTTTTAGCTTGAAGTTTACAGAGGATAACCCGGTACGACCGCCCCGTGGTCTTCCGGGTTCGGGGCGGATAGTGCGTGATTGCGGGTTTGAATTGGATGGGGTTCCACTGGCCGAATATAGCGTAGTTGTAGATGTTGCACAGGATGAGCTGCTGAAATCGCCCACTGTAAAGCAGGGACTGAACCGGGAAATTTGTACCAGGGATGGACAAATATACGATATGGACCATCTTGTTTTCAACAGTAAGGAAACGACTTTCAAATGCCATTTGAGAGCTGTTTCAATGGAGGACTTCTGGAGGTGCTACGATGCGTTTTTCTCGGCATGGATCCAACCGGGCGAACGTCAGCTTTATTGGGATTATACCGGAGATGAGTATCCCTGCTACTATAAGAAATCATCCGGATTCAAAATAGCAAGTCTTTGCGATCCTGTTGTGATGGAATTTAATCTGACGCTAGTCTTCACGGTGTTCAGGATTGGCGAAACCGAATACCTGCTTTCCACAGAAGCCGGAGAATTGCTAGAAACTGAAGATGGTGAATATTTAATTGACATGAAGTGATATGGGTAGAAAAAGAATAAAAGTAAGCGAATTGACACCGGCCACCTCTTTGGCGGGCTATTATGCTTTCGGTTATAAACTGATCAATGGCCAACGAACAAGTGTAAAACTTGATTTGAGCTACGTTCAGGAGGGTTACGAAAAAACGGTTGATGCGACCCTAAAAGCTCATGAAGCTATCGATGGCATAAATAAGGCTACAGAGGTGGCAAATGCAAAGATGGAACAAATCGAGCAGGAAGCAAATCAGAAAATAGCCGACTTGACAACCTTTGAAGCTACGGCCAAAGAGCAGGAGGCAGATCGTGTAGATGCCGAAAAGAAACGAAAAGCCGAGGAAGGAATACGGAAAACCGACGAAGCAGCCCGGGTCTCTGCCGAGGAACTGCGTGAACAGGGTGAGTCGAATCGTATAGCTGAAGAGGGTAAGCGTGTGTCCGCAGAAGAAATCCGTGACAACGCAGAGCAGGCCCGCATCAGGGAAGAAGGAACTCGGAATACGCAGGAACAGGCTCGTGAGGATGCCGAAGACGCCCGTGTTTTGGCTGAGAAAAACCGCGCGACTGAAGAAGGTAAGCGCGATGCTGCCGAAGCTTTACGTAATCAGTCTGAACAGACCCGTGTTACGGAGGAAGGAAAACGTGATATTGCTGAACAGAATCGTGTAGCGTCGGAAGTTGATCGTGGGGATGCTGAAAAATTACGTATCTCTGCCGAAACAGGACGAGATGAAGCTGAAAAACTGCGTGTATCTTCTGAGGCGGACCGAAAGACGGAAGAAGGTAAACGCGATGCAGCAGAGCGAGCTCGTGAGGATGCCGAAGCTGCTCGCGTTGAAGCCGAAAGGCTCCGTGCTCAGGAAAGCCGGGAGGTTATAGATAAAGCCGAATCCTCTGCCGGATTAGCGGACTTGGCGGCGGCTGCCGCTCAGGAGACAGCCGATCATCCGACCTACGTTGGCGACAACTATTATATCTATAGGTGGAACAAGGAGACAAAGGCTTATGATAAGACGGATATTTTTGTCAAAGGTGACGCTTTTTCGA
Organism: Parabacteroides caeci; assembly: GCF_023656795.1. Classification (NCBI taxonomy): domain Bacteria; kingdom Pseudomonadati; phylum Bacteroidota; class Bacteroidia; order Bacteroidales; family Tannerellaceae; genus Parabacteroides; species Parabacteroides caeci. Next base: position 1,521 of record NZ_JAMOKT010000025.1, on the reverse strand, counting down.
TCAAAAAGGTCTATCCATCCATCTCTAAAATGGAGGCAGATTTGAATAATCCTGAAATCAAAGAAGGCCATTTTGTACTTATCAATACGAATAATGTAGAAGATCCTGACAATGCGCAGTTGTATATCAAAACGTATAATGAAGAGACAGGTGTTTTTTCTTATGAGTTTGTGGTTGATATGTCTGGTGCAATCGGTTTCACCGGCAAGACTCCGCAGTTTTCGATCGGAAATGTATCAAAAGGTGATGAGCCTGCCGTATCGTTGTCTCCTGACGGGACAGATGCGGACGGTAATCCCAAATATAAACTGAATATCGTATTACCGAAGGGAGATACTGGCAATGTCGGTCCCGTTGGCCCGGTAGGCCCAGAAGGCAAACAAGGGCCAATAGGTCCGAAAGGTGATACCGGCGCCGCATTTACCTATGACATGTTTACTCCGGAACAGCTAGCCTTATTGGTAGGTCCTGTAGGTCCGGTTGGACCACAGGGTGTTAAAGGGGACAAAGGTGATAAAGGTGACAAGGGAGATCAGGGTGTACAAGGTATTCAGGGACCAATAGGTCCTAAAGGCGATACAGGGGCAGTAGGTCCGGCTGGAGCTAAAGGGGATAAGGGTGATACTGGTGCACAGGGTCCGCAGGGGTTGCGTGGCGAAAATGGTGTATCCTGTGATTGGCAATGGTCCAGCACCAGTTTGCGTATCTACGGTGCATCCGGATGGAGTAGCTATGTAAATCTACAAGGTCCTCAAGGGCCGAAAGGTGATACCGGGGCTAAAGGAGCTGCCGGAGCAACGGGTGCAGCGGGAACAAATGCAACGATCACCGGTGCATCTGCGACTGTTGATGCCAATGTCGGTACGCCATCTGTTACAGTCAGCCTGGGAGGGACGGCTTCTGCCAGGACATTTGCATTTGCATTCAAAAATTTGAAAGGCGCTACCGGAGCAACGGGCCCTGCCGGAGCAAAAGGAGCCACTGGTGCGACCGGACCGCAGGGTCCGAAAGGGGACAAAGGAGATACTGGGGCTACAGGTGCAAGAGGCGCAACTGGCGCGACGGGTCCTCAAGGTCCCAAAGGAGACAAAGGTGATACGGGCCCGCAAGGCCCGGCTGGTGCCTCTGGTGCAAACTGGAATGGAGGCACGGTTGGTACTAATATAAATATCAGTCGTAGTGCACCTACCTTATCCTTACAAGATGGTAGTAGAAAATGGGATATTCAAAACTCATCTGAAGGGTTAAATTTTTGGTATAATTCTAGCCAAAAATTCAGAGTAGCTTCAACGGGAAGTGTGTATTGTGTTGGCGAATATTTAAAATTATCAGACATACGTATTAAAAATCGTATCAAAGATTTAGATAATGTATTAGATAAAATAAAGGGATTAAGCACCTTTTATTACACTCGTAAAGATTTAGATGATGAAAGAACGTATGTTGGTATTTCTGCCCAGGAGGTAAAAGAAGTATTCCCAGAGGTAGTTAATTCGTTTGATGATCTTTACTCAGTAGATT
>NZ_JAMOKT010000024.1:0-90633 GCF_023656795.1 Parabacteroides caeci | reverse complement strand
TTGGTGCCCATCAGACCGGGAAGAAAGTTTCCACGAGCAAGGAAAGGAAGGCCCAATTGTAAAAACTATACTCTAACTAATTACAAAAGAGCACTATGAACCTTAAATTGATGACATTGAGTTCAAACGTGCTGAACCAGTTGGAGGTCGTACATACTTCCCGCATCCGCTTGAACGAGCTGATGGCATTGGATAATATCGACGAACAGATCGCTTTAAAAGATTCGGTGATACGCCCGAACATATTCCTGGACGAAATAGATCTCTGGCAAAGCACGCTGGCTTCGAACGCCTCCCTGCTGATCGCCCAGAAGAATCAGACACTCTCCGAACTGGATTACAAGAAAGTAAAAAGCCGCGATTACCCGTATGTGAAGCTGAATGCCGGCTATGGCTACACAGCCAACTGGTACGAAGTGGGAGCAACCGATCTGCAACAGCGTTTAGGATTAAATTACGGACTGACTGTCGGATTAAACCTGTTCGACGGACTGAACCGCCGCCGCGAACGCCGCAACGCCCGCATCCAGATAGAAAACAGCCAGCTGAAAAAGCAGGAACTGGAACTGGGCCTCCGTGCCGACATGAGTAATCTGTGGATGGCTTACCGGAACAACCTCGACCTATGGAGTCTGGAAAAGGAAAACGTAATTGTCGCCCTCGAAAACCATCGCATCGCAATAGACCGTTACAAACTGGGTGAATTATCCGGCATCGAATTGCGTGAAGCCCAGATCAGCTTGCTGGAAGCCGAAGAACGGCAATCCATCGCCGAATATTCAACCAAACTCTGCGAAATCTCCCTCCTCCAACTGAGCGGCCAGATATTAACGTATGTGGCACCGGAGCCGGAGAAAGCTAGTTTTTAAAAACACCACAATATGATAAAAATACTTCTGTTAACCGATTTTTCCAGTGGCTACAGCCGGTCGCTTCTGGAAAATGTCGTTAGATATGCAAGGGAAGTCGGTCCATGGGCCTTTTACCGAATGCCCTTGTATTTCCGGGAACTTTATGGCGACGAAGGAGTTGTGGAATGGGCGAAAAAATGGGGAGCGGACGCAATCATCGCCCAGTTCTCGGATATAGACCTATCTGTTTTAAACCAGTTAAATATACCGATCATCGTTCAAAATTACAAAGAACGAAGCTCCGGTATTTCCAATCTGACGGGTGACTATTTCGGGACAGGTGTCATCGCTGCTAATTTTTTCCTGCATAAAGGCTATAAATCATTTGCTTACTATGGTCTGACAGATACAGTGTGGGGACGTGAACGTGGCGAAGGCTTCAAAAAGATCGTCAGCAACAAGGGGTATGAGGTTTATGAATTTAATAACCGGAAACGGGTACCCAGTGAAAAATGGTGTTTTGATGTCGAACAAGTAAGCAGATGGTTACTAAGCCTACCTAAGCCGATAGCCCTTTTTGCCTGTGACGACTATTATGCCTTACAAATCACCGAAGTCTGCAAGATGTATGATATCAGCATTCCCGAAGAAATCGCAGTGTTGGGTGTAGACAATGATAAATTATTATGTAATATCTCCGATCCTCAACTATCGTCCATTGAACTGGATATAGAAAATGGCGGTTATGAAGCAGGAAAACTACTTCATCAGTTTATAGAAAAGAAGATCATTGCACCAGTCGATATTATAATAAAACCTGTACGGATCGTCCCCCGTGCCTCTACGGAACGTTTTGCCGTATCCGACAGACATATAGAACAACTACTGCAATACATCGACAATAATTATCAGAATCCTTTATCAGTCGATGAACTGACTCAAATAGTACCTTTCTCAAGACGAGTGTTGGAAAAGAAATTTAAACGAGAAACCGGAACGTCCGTATACCAATACCTTCTGGATCTCCGCATAGAGAAATTCGCCGACCTGCTGATCACTACCGACCTGCCGCTGATCGAGGCTGCAACCCGGTCAGGCTTCACTGACTACAAAAATATTTCCCGTATCTTTACCAAAGCAAAAGAAATGACTCCTCTCCAATATCGGAAACGATTCACCCCTAAAAACAAATAAAACAAAGTCGACCCTTTATGAAGAGGTGTTCGTTTTTTAAGGTTTTTATTTCGCAATCGGTACCATGTGAGCTTATTTTTTATGCTTACTTTGTGTTGTTTGAACATTAAAACAGCACTATTATGAATGCAATATCATCATCAAACAGTAGAAAAGAGGTTAAGACAATCATCACTAACGGGAAATTGATCCTTTCGAGCGGAATCCTCGATAATGGTTATATCATTATCGAAAACGGTAAAATAACCGATATAGGGCAAGGTCAACCTCCATATAACGAGGCTAGTGAAGTCATCGATGCCAAACAACAGTATGTTTCCCCCGGTTTTATCGATCTGCACACCCACGGAGCCGGAGGTGCTGACTTTATGGACGGAACAGTAGAAGCTTATCTGACTGTGGCTAACACACATGCACGTTACGGTACAACCGCTTTATTACCCACTACACTGACTTGCCCCGATGAAGAACTTTTTCATACATTTGAAGTCTTCCGTAAAGCAAAGAAACAGAATAAAACCGGAGCAAAGTTCCTGGGTCTCCATCTGGAAGGACCTTATTTTTCTTATAACCAGCGGGGAGCACAAGATCCGGCAAACCTAAAAACTCCAACACCGGAACATTATACCAAGATATTGAATGCCACAGACGACATTGTACGCTGGAGCATAGCTCCGGAACTGGACGGTGCTATGGAATTAGGTCAATTACTCTGTGAAAAACAAATAATTCCTTCCATCGGGCATACAGACGCAATCTGTGAGGAAGTGATGGAAGCTCATAAATCCGGGTATTCCCTGATGACCCATCTTTATTCAGGAATGCAAACCGTTACTCGTCGTAACGCCCTCCGCTATGCAGGAGCCGTAGAAGCCGCATTCCTGATAGACGACATGGATGTCGAGATCATTGCAGACGGTATCCACCTTCCTAAAAGCCTGCTTCAACTCATTTACAAATTCAAAGGAACCGACAGGATCGCCCTGATAACTGATTCCATGCGCGGAGCAGGAATGCCAGAAGGTCAATACAAGCTGGGAAGCCTGAAAGAAGGACAAACCGTAATAGTAGAAGACGGCGTTGCCAAACTGCTTGACAGAAGTGCTTTTGCGGGTAGTGTAGCAACAGCCGACCGCCTTATCCGGACGATGGTGCAGCTTGCCGGAATCCCCTTAACGGATGCTGTAAAAATGATGACAGCCACACCCGCCCGTATCCTGCATATGGATGACAGAATGGGTTCCCTTGAGACAGGAAAAGAGGCAGATATCCTGTTGTTCGACGATCAGATAAAGATAACACGCACTCTCATAAACGGAAATACAGTTTATCAAATTTGACGTATTTTGAGGATTCTGTTTCGACAAGTGGGTAAAAATGAATAATTCATCTCCCTAAATTTGTCATATTGAGATTTACTAAAATTAAGTAATATGATAACAAGACGCAATTTCATAAAAAGAGCAGTAGCCGGAACAGCTATGCTATCATTCGGTGGCGTGTTACCGGAATTCAGTGCGAAAAGCTATGCGAACATAGTAGGAGCGAACGACCGGATTCAGATAGGATGTATAGGAGTGAATTCCCGTGGAGCCGCTTTGGCAAGGAATTTTGCCAAACAGGAGAACTGCATCATAAAACACATTTGCGATGTCGACTCCAGAGCTTTAAACAAATGTATTGCAGAAGTTTCCAAAATCAGCAATACGACTCCGAAAGGATATAAGGATTTACGTCTGTTGCTTGAAAAGAAAGATCTGGATGCAGTAGTGATAGCCACTCCCGATCACTGGCATGCTCCGGCAGCCTTACTGGCGATGAAGGCAGACAAGCACGTTTATCTTGAAAAACCATGTAGCCATTCACCGGAAGAAGGCGAAATACTGGTTCGTGCAGCACAAAAATACAATAAGGTAGTCCAGATGGGAAACCAGCGCCGTTCATGGCCTAATGTTGTGGAAGCTATCAATGAGATTAAAGCAGGAACCATAGGAAATGTCTTTTTCGGAAAATCATGGTACACTAACAACCGGGCACCCATCGGAACCGGGGAAAAAGCCCCCGTCCCTGACTGGCTTGACTGGGAGCTATGGCAAGGACCTGCTCCACGTACCGCTTACAGAGATAATATCATCCATTATAACTGGCACTGGTTTTGGCAATGGGGGACCGGAGAAGCCCTGAATAACGGCACACACATGATCGATCTGTTACGGTGGGGCATGGAACTCGATTATCCGACTAACGTACAATCGACCGGAGGACGTTACTATTACCAGGATGACTGGGAAGCACCCGATACACAGGTTATCAACCTGGACTTTGGCGGAAAGAAATCAATGATATGGGAGGGGCATTCCTGTAATTCTTTCAAAATAGAGGGGAACTCAGTCGGTGCACTTTTCTACGGGGAAAAAGCCAATCTATTGATAGGAGGCGGAAACCATTATAAAATCATGGATCATAAAAACCAGGTTCTCCGCGAAGTAGAAAGTAAAATACAGACTGACCCGCGTAACCGAATGGATCCGGCACAGCAACTGGATGCCATCCATATCCAGAACTTTTTTAATGCGATCAAAAAAGGAGAGCAACTTAATGCCGGGATAGAATCCGGACATATAAGCACGCTTCTCGTACAACTGGGAAACATCGCCCAACGCTCAGGAGAAAGACTGGAAACCGATCCTGAAAACGGGCATATCAAAAACAAGCTGATAGCAGATAAATACTGGTCGAGAAACTATCAGGAAGGCTGGAAAATGAAATTATAAATACAGTTTATATGTCAGAGAACAATCACACAACAGAAAAGCGAAATGTCATAATCGGAATCGCCATCATCGGTGTCGTATTCTTTATTATCGGCTTTGTATCATGGGTCAATTCTATATTGATTCCTTATTTCAGGATAGCTTGTGAATTAACGAACTACCAATCGTATTTTGTTACGTTCGCCTTCTATATAGCCTATCTGGTCATGTCGGTCCCAGTAGCCTATTTCCTGAAAAAAACCGGTTATAAAAAAGGAATGATGTACGGATTCTTCTGCCTGGCAGCAGGCGCATTGCTTTTTATTCCGGCAGCATTGAACAGGACTTACTGGATTTTTCTAACCGGTCTGTTTACTATGGGAACCGGATTGTCGGTCCTTCAGGCGGCAGCCAATCCTTATATCACTATTATAGGTCCCATTGAAACAGCTGCCCGTCGTATCAGCATAATGGGGGTATGTAACAAATTCGCCGGTATAGTCTCTCCTATCATATTTGCAGCAGTCGTACTAGGCAAAAGCCAGGATATCCTGGAATCCGTAGAATCAGGACTGTTGAGCGGGATAGCCAAGGAGGCAGCCCTCAATGAACTGATACGTGGAGTCATACTTCCCTACAGCATACTCAGTCTCTTACTCCTGTTTATCGGTCTATTCATCTATAAATCGAAACTACCCGATATCAACCCGGAAGAAGAGAATGAAGAGTTGGCGACCGCCAACTGCAATAAGACCTCTGTTTTCCAGTTTCCTTATCTAATACTTGGAGTATTGGCATTATTCCTACATGTCGGAACACAAGTCGTAGCCATAGATACGATCATCAGCTATGCAGGTTCCATGGGAGTCGGCCTGCTGGATGCCAAGTTCTTCCCATCCTACACACTCGGAGCAACTATACTGGGTTACCTGTTGGGAATAGTATTGATCCCCAGATATATTTCACAAAAAAATGCATTGATAGTCTGCACTGTATTGGGATTGATCCTCTCTTTCGGAGTCATTTTCGCTCATACGAACATTTCCTTGTTAGGTCATAATGCCGGTCTATCCATTTGGTTCCTGGCTTCCCTTGGACTCCCCAACTCACTGATTTATGCAGGTATATGGCCTCATGCTATACGTAATCTGGGACGTTTCACCAAAATTGGTTCATCCATGCTGGTCATGGCCCTCTGCGGGAATGCGATCCTTCCGCTTGTCTATGGCAAACTGGCAGATATAACATCCCTGCAAACCGGCTACTGGGTATTAATACCTTGCTATATATATCTGATCTGGTACGCCGTCTTCGGATACCGCATTATGAACTGGTCATTAAAGAAATAAATAAAAACAAAAGTAAAATGATACACTTTAAAAACAACAAGCTTACTGTACAGGTATTCACTGACAGGCAATCTATGGGAACGAACGCTGCATCGGATGTCGCACAAACGATTCGTGAGTTATTACGAAACAAAGACGAAATCAATATGATCTTTGCAGCCGCTCCTTCCCAAAATGATTTCCTGGCAGAATTTATTGCCGACAGCACGATCGAATGGAACCGGATCAATGCCTTTCATATGGATGAATATATCGGCCTGGAGCCGGATGCCCCGCAAGGATTCGGAAATTTCCTGGGAGAACATATATTCAGAAAAGTTGACTTCAAACAGGTCTACTACATACAAATGACAAAAGACCATTTCGAACAGGAATGCGAGCGCTATACCCGGTTACTTTCCGAAAGAACAATCGATATTATCTGCATGGGAATAGGCGAGAACGGACATATCGCTTTCAACGATCCCCATGTAGCCGATTTCAACGACAAAGCCTGGATGAAAGTGGTCGACCTTGCTCCTCAATGCAGGCTACAACAAGTGCACGACGGCTGTTTTCCATCACTTAACGAAGTTCCTCATCAGGCATTCACGCTCACCATCCCTGTCCTGATGTCGGCTACATATACTTTTTGCATAGTCCCGGCTACAACAAAGGCACAGGCTATCTACAACACACTGTACGCTCCGGTAAGTGAAAAATATCCATCTACGATTCTACGCAATAAAGAAAATGCCCGGCTATATCTGGATATGGACAGCGCATCCCTTTTACCAGAGAAATACAGGATAATAAATAATAACTCCTAAAAGATAATCCTATGAAACGAAATGTATTATTACTACTTGTTTTCCAATTACTCACAGCTTTCGGACTCCAGGCACAGGAGACTATCAGGCTGGGCATTATCGGGTTAGACACCTCCCACTCCGAGGCTTTTATTAAGTTGATCAACGGAGAGAACCAGGCACCCGATTACGTCGGTTTTAAGATAGTAGCCGCTTATCCCTACGGATCGCAAACGATCGAATCCAGCTACAACCGCATACCTAAATATACGGAGACAGCTAAAAGTCATGGAATACAAATAACCTCATCCATAGCAGAACTACTAAAACAGGTAGACTGTGTCTTACTGGAAACAAACGACGGGACCTTACATCCCGAACAGGCAACAGAAGTCATAAAAAGCGGTAAATCGTTGTTCATAGACAAGCCTGTAGCCGCCCGTCTTTCCGATGTTCTGGCAATCTACAAACTGGCGGAAGAGAAACAAGTGCCCATATTCTCCTCTTCGGCACTACGTTTCTCTCCACGAAATTCAGAACTGAGAAACGGAAACGGCCCGGAAGGAAAGGTTGTCGGAGCAGACTGCTATTCACCCTGTACAAACGAACCTTCACATGCGGGATTCTTTTGGTACGGGATCCATGGAGTAGAAATATTATACACCCTGATGGGAGCAGGATGTCAATCCGTCACATGTACTTCCAATGAAGGTTCCGATGTCGCTGTAGGTGTTTGGGAAGATGGTCGCATAGGGACTTTTCGAGGACTAAGGAACAGTTCTCATTCCTATGGCGGTACGGTCATTTGTGAAAAGAAAGTTGTTCCTGCCGGAGGATACGAAGGGTATGAAGGACTATTAAAATCGATCCTCACATTCTTCCGGACAGGCAAAGCCCCCGTCAGCCCGTCAGAAACGATAGAGATATACACATTCATGGAAACAGCCAATGAAAGTATACGGCAAGGCGGCAAACCGGTAAATACAAAAGATATTTATAATAAAGCATTATCCCTGGTGAAAAATTAGGAAGTTTATTAATCTTAAAAGTACGATGTATGAAAAAAAATCAACAATGGAGAAAGACTGGCATTCGATCTATTACTTATGCCTTCCTGCTTATGACCATAGTACCAGTTTTTGCAGCAGAGACAAATAACATTCCTTCTGCCACTCAACAAAAACAAGCAGTCACAGGTATCGTCACCGACAACAAAGGAGAAGTGATACCCGGTGTAAATGTAATGGAAAAAGGGACTACCAACGGAGTTATAACGGACGTTAACGGTCATTACACCATAACCGTTACAAATGAAAATGCAGTATTGGCATTCTCCTTTATCGGGTACGTAACGAAGGAAGTCCCTGTAAAAAGGCAAAAGACACTCAACATCAGCCTGGCAGAAGAGATCCTGAATCTGGAAGAGGTTGTCGTGGTTGGATACGGTGTACAAAAGAAAAGAGACCTGACAGGTGCCGTGACCCAGGTAAAAGCGACTTCACTGGAAAAAGAACGTCCCGCTACCGTTCAGGATATCCTTAGGGCAAACGTTGCCGGCTTGAATATCGGACTCAATAACTCAGCGAAAGGCGGCGGTAGCATGGAGATTCGCGGAAAACGTTCGATCAAAGCCAGCAACGAACCCTTATTGGTGGTAGACGGTATTATTTACTACGGAAGCCTCGATGAAATCAATCCGAACGATATCGCCCAGATCGACGTATTGAAAGATGCCAGCTCGGCAGCCGTTTATGGTGCCAAATCTGCAGCCGGAGTCGTGCTGATCACAACGAAAAAAGGATCGGCTGAAAAACCTACCGTCCAATTCAATGCCAGCGTCGGCATCTCCACCCTGGCGAATAAGATGGATGTTTACAACCCACAGGAATACCTTGCATGGCGCGAAGATGTGCAGGAAAGTATCTTCGAAGATCATAAACCGGGAGAATTTTCAGACCCCAACAACCTTCCGGCAGGTGTAACCCTGGAAGACTGGATCTCTTATCGTCCCACTACCGGCAACTACACCTATGACTGGCTCGTCCGCCTGGGACTGTTCGAACCGGAGCTTGACAACTATTTTGCCGGAAGAACATTCGACTGGTATGATGAAACATATCAGAAAGCATTCCGACAAGATTATAATGTCAACATTTCAGGAAAGAAAGATAAAGTCAGTTATTACTGGTCATTGGGTTACCTGAACAATGAAGGTATTGTTATCGGTGATAAATACAAATCTTATAGAAGCCGACTGAAACTGGACTTCGATGTAACCTCTTGGCTGTCAGCCGGTGTCAATGTACAATATTCTTATCGCGACCAGGGAGCTATCCCACGCAGTGTGAACCAGATATGGGCAAATACTCCCTATTCCACTCCGACAGATCTGGACGGTAACCCGATGCTGTATCCGACAGGTATAGACAATGCCAGTTCCATTAACTCGGCTTATAACGATTCATTCATAGACCGTTCGGCGATACGCAATTCCTTCACCGGAAGCATGTATGCCAAAATAAAACTGCCGTTCGGTATTTCTTATCAGGTAAATTTCTCTCCCCGCCTGTTGCTGTACAACTACAGGAACCACCGCTCTTCACAACATCCTGTATGGAAATCATTCGGCGGAGATGCGGAGCGAAGAAGTGAAATGTCCTACAACTGGCAGGTGGATAACCTGATCCGTTGGGAACATACATTTGCCCAAAAACACCAGGTAGAAGTGACCTTGTTACAGAATGCTGAAGAAAACCAATCCTGGCAGGAAATACAGACTACTCAGCAATTTGCCCCCAGCGACATACTGGGTTATCACAGAATGCAGGCAGGTACGGTTCCGGCAATCTCCAGCAACGACACCAGAAATACCGGCGATGCTCTGATGGGACGCTTGTTCTACTCATTCGACAAAAAATATATGCTTACAGCATCCGTCAGACGGGACGGTTATTCGGCATTCGGCGTATCCAATCCGCATGCGACTTTTCCTTCTGTTGCTCTCGGATGGGTATTTTCAGAAGAACCGTTCTTCAAATTCCCCGCAATGGACTTCGGTAAACTGCGTGTATCCTGGGGACAAAATGGAAACAGGGATATCGGTATGTACGCAGCTTTAGCTGAAATGAAAACGGACCAGTACATTTATCAGACCCTGAATGGTAATATAGACCTCTCCAACTCCGTATACGTAAGCACAATGGCAAACAAAGACCTGAAATGGGAAACAACCAGTTCCTTTAACTTCGGTCTTGATTTCGGATTCCTCGACAGCCGCATTTCCGGTAATATCGACGTGTACAAAATGGTTACTTCCGACCTGTTGATCAACCGCAGCCTCACGGAAACAATCGGTTTCGGTGAAGTTATGGCCAACCTGGGTGAAGTTCAGAATACAGGTTTTGAACTTTCCCTGAGGACCTTGAATATCGATGCAAAGAACTTCCAGTGGAATACCACATTTAATTTCTCTTTAAACCGTAACAAAGTAAACCATCTATACGGCGATTATGAAAATGTACTGGACGACAACGGAAATGTCATCGGACGGAAAGAGATGGACGATATCAAGAACGAATGGTTCATCGGAAAGGATATCAGTTCCATCTGGACATACAACGTTATCGGTGTATGGCAGGAAAATGAAGCCGAACAGGCTGCTGAATATGGTCTTCGCCCAGGAGATATGAAGATCAAGGATGTGGACGGCAATAAAATCTATGATAACAACGATAAGGAGTTTATCGGATACAAAACACCGCGTTTCCGCTGGACCCTTCGCAACGAATTCACCTTGTTTAAAAACTGGAACCTGTCCTTTATGCTTTATTCTTATTGGGGACATAAAGCGCCTTACCAGCGTGCAAAGCATTTCGAAGCCGGTACATTGACAAAGACCAACTATTTCAAGATCCCTTACTGGACTGCGGAAAATCCGACCAACGAGTATGCCCGCTTATATTCGGATGACAAGAATATCGGAGCGAACTTCTATCGTTCCCTGTCATTCATCCGTCTGGATAATATATCCATAGGCTATACCGTACCTAAATCATTCCTGAACAAATTCAAAATAGAGGGAATGAACATCTACGGAACGATCAAGAATGTAGGTTGCTGGGCTCCGGACTGGGAATATTATGACCCGGAAGCATACAACGCCGACAGCCCCAATACCGTAAGCAGTACCAATCGCACCTATACACTGGGTGTCAATGTAACATTCTAATGTCTAACTAAATAATACTATTCAGTCATGAAAAAAATAATATATGCTATTCTGACAACAATGCTTCTGGCAACAGGTTGTAGCGAATCCTGGTTAGATCCGGATCCATTATCTTTCTACTCTCCGGGAAATACCTTGATCGATAAAGAAGGAATGTTGAGTTCCGTTACGGCATGCGACCGTTTACTTAGGGAAGAGTTCGTAGGACAACATTCTCCCATACTGACCGCTATGATCTTTTCAGAGCAATGCGTTTTGGGAACGACTGATATCTCCGGTCCCGCCCAGAACCTGAATGAAAAGATCCTGCCGACAGCAAATAATAACTGGGACCAGACAAACCGTATGTACTGGTACTGGACCAACGATTATCTCGGCATACGTTACGCCAATACTGTAATAACCCGAATAGACGATGCGACATACGAATCCGAAAGCGAACGAAACAATATCCTGGGTATGGCATTATGGCACAGAGCCTTCCGCTACTACCGGCTTTGTATGTTATTCAATGATATTCCCGCCGTCTTCACGGAGGTGGAAACTCCCGTTACCAACTTATGTTCGGTGGAGCGCGATGGTATCCTGAAGAAGATCAAATCGGATATGGAATTTGCAGTTCAATGGGTTGCGGAAGATAATAGCAGAGGACGCATCTCCAAAGGAGCCTGCTATCATCTGCTAGCCAAAATCTGCCTGACCCTGGGAGATTTTGATGAAGCCATAAAAGCAACCAATGCCGTTATCGACGGAGGACGTTACAGTTTAATGACTAATCGTTTCGGCGTTGACGTTACCGACAACACCAAAAATGTACTTTGGGATCTGCACCGTCCGCTGAATAAAAACAGCACAGAGAACAAAGAAGTCCTACTGGCAACACTGGACCGGTATGAATACCAGACAGCAAAATCATCCCAAAAGACACTGGCTATGCGTAACTTTCTCCCGTTCTGGGCCAACACGACCAATCGTATCCAAACTCCCGACGGCAAACCGGGTATGTCCGACAAACGCCTGAAAGAGCCGGAACTGGATTATAATGGTATTTACGGACGAGGTATCGGACGTTGCCGCCTGACATGGTACAGCTCCAATGCCGTCTGGGACGACAGCAACGACCTGCGGCATCTCCCCGGAAACTGGATGAAAATGACAGATCTTGTCTATAACAATCCGGACCTGAAAGGTACACCGTACTACCATCAGCCAATACGCTTGTGGAGCGACGACGGACAATTATTATGTATCGACACCTTGAGGAACTGGGGAGAATGGGCACATTACAAACTCTACATCGAGGATCCCGATGCCGCCACAGCAGCCCAGTACAACGGTGGCTATTCGGACATGTATATCATGCGCCTGGCAGAGACTTATCTATTACGTGCCGAAGCCTACCTCTGGAAAGACGATCCGGCTTCAGCAGCGCGTGACATCAATATCGTTCGTGCCCGTGCCGGTGCAGCACCGCTAAGTCCGGGAGAAGTAAATATGGAAACCTTACTGGACGAACGCACACGTGAACTTTTATATGAGGAAAACAGGAAAATAGAACTGACCCGTATTGCACTGTTGTATGCAAGAACCGGCAAATCAGATTACAAAGGTCGGAGCTATAGTATGTCTACATTGTCACAAAATAACTATTTTTACGACCGGATCATGGACAGAGGTAATTTCTACAATAAAGGAGTGAAGGCACTGAATGGCGCTGAATTTAAAATGAGCCCTTATCATATCTGGTGGCCGGTACCACAGAATGATATCGACGGAAACTCATCCGGACGTATCAACCAAAATCCCGGATATACAGGTGCCGAACTAAACATAACTCCATTGGCAGAAGTTCCCGAATCCGGTTTATCTACCATGTAAACACATGACTAACAAATAAATATAAATATGAAAAATACATTCATTAAGTCTATACGCAGCTTGAAGACCATAGGTATACTCTTCCTGGCATTCTTCCTGCTATGTCCGTCTGTTTATTCATCGCCAAAGGCGATGAATAAACATGATTTTGCCATCAAAGGATTTCACATTGACCTCCGTTGCGAGGTAATGACAATGCCCGCCCTCAAGAACTTCGCGAAGGAACTGGCTGAATTCGGAATCAATACGATCATTATGGAATGGGAAGGTTCTTATCCTTATGATAAGCATGCCACCATCTCCAACAAATATGCCTATTCCCGCGAAGAGGTCCGGTCATTCGTCTCTTATTGTTCAACGCTCGGCATTGATGTCATTCCCCTGCAGAATTGCTTCGGACATGCCGAATACATTCTCCGCCACGACCGGTATGCTCATTTGAAAGAGGACAGGAAAGAAGTTTCCCAGGTTTGTCCCATGAAGATAGACGAATGCAAAGAAGTATTCACAGAAGTCTTCAAAGAAATGGCAGAGTTGCATCCCTCCCGTTATTTCCATATCGGAGGAGATGAAACTTATCTACTGGGCAGTTGTAAAGCCTGTGCAGAGAAAGTCAGGAAAGAAGGTAAATCGAAATTATTCGTCGATTACGTGAAAGCCATGTGCGAGATCGTTGAATCGATGGGTAAACAACCCGTCTTATGGGCGGATATTATCCTGAAATATCCGGAAGCATTGCATGAATTGCCCAAAGATATCATCTATGTGGATTGGAATTATGGATGGGATCGCGATCATTTCGGAAATATGGATAACCTGTTCAATGCCGGAGTCACCTTTTGGGGAGCACCTTCCATACGCAGCCATCCCGACAACATCTATCTGACCCAGTGGGAAAAGCATTTCAATAACCAAAAGACATTCATTCCTTACGCCCGTAAAGCTGATTATCAGGGAGTGGTTATGACATCCTGGTCCACATCGGGCACTTACGGATTCAGCTACGACACCAATTGGGAAGTCATCGGGATGTTTCCTGTCAGATATGTATATCCGCTTTCGGGCTTCCGCATATTAGTTGCCGCCTATGGAGAGTCCCTCAAAAATGAAGAACCGATCGACCCGCAAGCCTTCGTCGTGAAATATGGACAGGAACGTTTTGGCTTCACTCCGGAAGAAAGTAAACGAATGTGGCAGATATTAAAAAGTCCGCAGGAAACGATCGTCAGAGGAAAAGACCCGAAAGGTACATCCGTGAAAGAGGTAAAAGCAGAAACCATCGCCCTACAAAAACAACTGGCTTCCCTAAAACCGAAGAATAACATACCAGAGTTTGAACATCTGCGCTTAATGTTCGACCTGCGCGTACAATACCTGACATTCAAAGAGATAGAAAACAGATACGAATCCAGTCGGTTTGAACGGAACCAGGCGGAAACATTTATCAAAGAGCTCGAACCTCTTATCATCGAGGCCCGAAAACTGGATAAACGTTTCCTTACCCTGAACAAAGGCTTTCTCCATGATGAAGAAATTGCCGAGATAAACCGTACACGCAACAATAAACTGAACACGATGTACGAGACGCTGATTAAAATGACCCATTAAATCCTTTCTTATGGAACCAGAAGAGAAACTGACCAGACGCAACTTTTTATCCGGCGTAGCCACTATCGGTTTAAGTAGTACGCTCGGTTCCGGTCTGCTATTTACCTCTTGCTCAGAAAAGGGGAAGCAGGTGCCGTTACACCCTGTCGAAGAACTCTATATACCCGAACTACCGGACAAAGCGATCGACGGGAAACCAATCAAGGCAGCTTTGATCGGATGCGGCGGAAGAGGCATAGGAGCAGCTTTCAACTTTCTCGATGCAGGAAACAACCTGTCTATCGTTGCACTGGCCGATCTCTTTCCGGATAAACTGGAAGCCGGGAGACAACGGCTGAAGGATGGGAAAAACGTCCGTATCCCGGATGAGATGTGCTTTACCGGTTTCGATGCCTATCGAAAAGTGTGTGAACTACCGATAGACCTTGTGCTGATCGCATCCCCCAACTGCTTCCATCCCGGGCACATGAAATATGCGATTGAAAAGGGAAAACACGTATTCGTTGAAAAACCGGCAGCCATCGATCCGGCAGGTTACCGTACGTTCGTAGCCGCGGCAAGACAAGCGGCGAACACAGGTATCAACATCCTGCCCGGTACGCAATACCATTTCGACCGGCCGTTTGTCGCCTCTTACCAAAAGGTACAGGAAGGACTTATCGGTTCTATTATATCGGGATACGCCTATTATCATACAGGACGTGACCAATATATCGTTCGTCGTCCGGAATGGACCGATATGGAATATATGATCCGCGGACATTTCAACTGGAACTGGGTGAACGGCGACCAGATCAGTAACATGCTGATCCACTGGATAGATGTTTTCAACTGGTTCACGCAACTCAAACCGGTTAATGTCATTGCCTATGGTTCCAGGATTCGTAAGAATATAGGCAATGTATACGACAATTTCAGCATGCACTTCGAATATGAAAACGGAGTAATGCTGGAAGGAATGGTCCGAAGGATAGACGGTTGTGACAATGGTGCCGGGATTGTCATTCAGGGGGAAAAAGGATCGTGGCATAGCAGCGACTTTTCCATCCGTAACAGAAACGGGGAAACAATCTGGAAATACGATCCGGAAGCTGCCAAGTCGAAATTCAAAGTACACGACATGTATACCCTTGAACACATCATGCTGGTCGATCATATCCGGAAAGGGACAGTGCTGAATATAGCCGAAACGGCTGCCACATCTGCCTTAACCGCCGTCATGGCACGGGAATCGGCCTATACAGGAAAAAGATACACATGGCAGCAAATTTCATCGTCTCCCCTGAACATGTTACCGGAACAAATGGCATTGGTCAACGTAGACTTGAAACAATTCGGCGTACCTCTCCCCGGCACCGCGTTCATTGCGGATGATTGACTGGTCATCATAAGCATAGAACACCTGACATACTCTTGTCTGGTTGCCGGGAAAAGTTGTTGCCGACAGTGTCGGCAAAATTATCGACAGCGTCGTCAAAGCTTTCGACAGTGTCAGCAAAATTGCCGACACTGTCGATAACAAATTACCTGCCTGAAAAAACAAAGAAACTATTAATACTCTCCAGCCTCCCGCCTTTACTCAGCACAATGTTTCTCGCTACATACGACTCGTTCCCGGCCGTATCCGTGCAATACACCATATAAACCTAAATCCGGTGACGGATATATAGATATTTTGTTTCTGACATGAATCTGTAGATACTAAATATTGCCAATAAACAAGAATATCTTACTTTTGTGTGACAAATACAAAAGAGAAATGCAGATTATACCCAAAGCTAATACCCTACGGAAAAGTGTACTTTTATACCGGGGCATCCGTTATCGTAAAGGATACGGTGTTCATTCTCCGTTCGTCTTCAACCTGATAACAAAGGTAATAGAAGAACGCTGTTCCTATTATAGCTTTTATGATATAGAACTGATCCGGAAACAACTGCTTTTCCGCGACGATAGCATAACCTATCCGGACAGACAACAGAAAAGGAAGCTCCGCCACCGTACGATCGGGGAGATTGTGGAACGCGAGGCAATCAAGCCCAAGCACGGAGCCTTGCTTTTCCGCCTGACGAACTATTTCAAGTCGCAAAACATCCTTCAGCTGGGGCCGTCGATGGGGTTATCCACCCTCTATCTGACCTCCTACGCCCCCGGATTGAGGTGTATTGCCCTCGAGAATATCCCGGAGTTCGCGTCCATCGCCCGGATCGCCTTCGAGAATGCGGCACATAACCCGATCGACCTGCGCACGGGAAACTATAAAGAGCTGCTTCCCCGCGCACTCGAAGACATGGGGAAAGTCGATTTTGTATTTTTTAATACAATCTATGAACAACAGAACAACGTTTGGTTGTTTAATGAATGCAGTAAACATGTTCACGACGGTTCAGTCTTTGTTTTTGAGGGAATCAAAGCAAGCCGTAAGATGAGGGAGTTCTGGAAAGAGGTATGCGCCCATCCCGAGGTGACGGTTACGGTCGACCTCTATTCGATGGGGATCGTATTCTTTAATAAGAAATTACATAAACGCGACTATATAGTCTACTTCTGACGGTGATGCTGTAAGGGTGGTTCGCGAACCGCCCCTACCAACGACACTATATTAAGAATATTGAATAAAAAAAGAAGTATATGAAGAAAAGCCTTATTTATACCGGTGGCGGCGACAAGGGAAAGACCTCCCTTGTAGGAGGCCAACGGGTATCGAAAGCGCACCAGCGCATCGAGAGTTACGGAACCATCGATGAACTGAATTCATTCATCGGGTTGCTTATCACAGCCCTGGACGATCAGGCCGACATCGATTTCCTCTCTTTCATACAGCATAAACTGTTCACCATCGGTTCTTATCTGGCAACCGACCAGGAAACAACCGAACTGAAGATCGAGAGCAAGGTAACCCCCGAAAGCATCGCACATATCGAACGGGAGATCGACCGCCTGGACGGTGAGCTGCCGCAGATGAAAAACTTCATCCTGCCCGGCGGTACCCGTTCCGCTTCGCTGGCGCATGTCTGCCGTACCGTCTGCCGCCGTGCAGAACGCCAGATATACCGTTTGGCCGAAACAAATCCCGTCGAAGAGCCTGTACTTATTTTCGTCAACAGATTGTCAGATTATCTGTTTGTTTTGGCCCGTAAGGAGTGTATTAGGAATAATGGTAAAGAAATTATTTGGGATTATACTTGCATCTAAGAAATATTGTTTTATTTTTGCGGAAAATTTGAGAACCTGACTGCCCTCGGGTGGTTGTTAATACTAGATGACTATGTATTGGACATTAGAATTAGCTTCGAAGCTGGAAGACGCGCCCTGGCCTGCAACCAAGGATGAATTGATTGACTATGCACAACGTTCTGGTGCGCCGTTAGAAGTAATTGAGAATTTGCAGGAAATGGAAGATGAAGGTGAGATTTATGAATGCATGGAAGATATCTGGCCTGACTATCCAAGTAAAGAAGACTTCTTCTTCAACGAAGAGGAATATTGATGTGCTTTAAAATAAAGTATTGAAATAAAGGCGAGGTAGTGGGCTTGCAGAAGTCCCCTGCCTCGTTTGTTTTTTGCGGTCCATACAATTTATACCTGTTTGCCGCGTTATTGTAGGGGGTGAAACATCTTTCACCCCGTTAGTTATAGTTTAGATGAAGAGAGTCTTCCTGTTTATTATCGCATTGATTACCTGCACGATGAGCATGCGGGGGCAGATTGATATGCAGTTAAGCCAATACTTCCTGGGACTGGGGTATTACAACCCCGCCTATGCCGGAACGACGGGAGATCTGAATATGCTCGGGTTGTTCCGCCAACAGTGGATCGGCATGCCCGGAGCCAGTACCTCTTTCTTTGTTATCGCCGATATGCCCTTCAAATTAGGCAGTACGAACAATGGAGTCGGACTGGTTGTAAACACGGAAAGTATCGGATTATTCCAGTATACAAAAGTAGGGGCCCAGTATGCCTATAAGCAGAAATTATTCGGAGGGACATTAAGTATCGGGTTACAGGCAGGTATATTCAATGTCGGCTTTGACGGAACAAAAATATATATCCCGGCAGATAATGAATATCACACACCCGCAGAGTCAGATCCCGCTTTACCCACAACAGCTGTGCAGGCAATGGCGATCGACCTGAATGCAGGTATTTATTATTCCCACAAACATTTCTATGCCGGTTTCGGAGCTACCCACCTGACAGCGCCCGAAATGGCATTGGGTGAAACGACTAATTATTATATCCCTATGGGATTAAATTTAGTAGGCGGATACAATATTCAGCTCAGGAACCCGTTGTATGAATTACAGCCCTCTGTATTCCTGAAAACAGACATGCAGAGTTTCCAGGCGGACATTACCGCCCGAATGGTATATAATAAAATGTTTAACGGAGGTCTTTCCTGGCGTATAAACGAGTCGGTAGTAGTATTATTGGGAGCCACATTCGGCAGATTTCAGGTTGGATATGCTTACGATTTCCCTACCACGGCCATGTTAAAAGGGAGTTCCGGTAGCCACGAAGTGTTGGTGCGCTACCAGTTGAAGTTGAAGAAGACAAAAACAGGAAAGAACAGACACAAAAGTGTACGTATATTATAGTATATGAAAAAAGTATTATTAGTACTTATGGCAGTAGCCTTGCTTACCTCATGTGGTAAATCCCTTTCCGGAGCGGGAGGAGAAGTTACCGGGGTAAGATCTGTGGCTTTTAACGAACCGTCGCCCTACGGCATGGTTCTGATCAAAAGAGGTTCGTTCGAAATGGGACCTGCAGACAAAGACTCCTTATGGGGAATCAACCCTGAAACAAAGGGAGTTTCGTTTGATGCGTTCTGGATGGACGAAACGGAAATAACCAACGCCAAATACCGCCAGTTCGTCTACTGGGTGCGCGACTCCATTATCCGCGAACGCCTGGCCGACCCGGCTTACGGTGGCAACGACCTGTTTAAGATCACGGAAGACCGTTACGGCGAACCCGTCACCCCGCATCTGGACTGGAGCCGTCCGATTCCCTGGAAACGGGCGAACGAAGATGAGTTGCGTGCCATCGAAAGCGTTTATTACGTACACCCCATCACCGGCGAAAAACGTCTGGACGAAAAGCAGATGGTCTACAAATACGAATGGTACGACTACACCGGTGCCGCCCTTCGCAAGAACCGCCTGGATCCGGGCGAACGCGTACGTAACACCGACATGCAGGTCGATATGAACGAGGTCGTTATGATCTCCAAGGACACCGCCTATATCGACGACGACGGCAACATCATCAACGAAACCCTCACCCGTCCGCTCAGCGGTCCGTGGGATTTCCTTCATACCCGCATCGTAAACGTTTATCCGGATGAAACCTGCTGGGTGAACGACTTTAATAATGCTTACAATGAGCCATACATGCGTATGTACTTCCAGCACCCGGGATATGACGATTATCCTGTCGTAGGTGTCTCCTGGGAACAGGCTACCGCATTCTGCGTATGGCGTACCGATATGTTCAAACAATCGTTGAACTTCCCGGCCGGACAAGCCATCGAGCCGTTCCGCCTGCCGACAGAAGGCGAATGGGAATATGCCGCCCGCTCCGGAAAGAACGAAAACAAATACCCCTGGTCGTCCGACGAACTTCAGAACGCCAAAGGTTGCTTCATGGCAAACTTCAAACCCGGAAAAGGAAATTATACCGAAGACGGTCACCTGATTCCATCCCGCGTAGGCTCTTTCGCCCCGAACCAGTTCGGTTTATATGACATGGCGGGTAACGTGGCAGAATGGACTTCTACCATGTATTCCGAATCGGGCCCGAGCCAGATGAGCGATATGAACCCCGACCTGCGTTACAATGCAGCCAAGGAAGACCCGTATGCGATGAAGAAGAAAGTCGTACGCGGCGGTTCATGGAAAGACGTGGCACAATTTATCCGTTCGGATATGCGCACCTTCGAATACCAGAACGAAACCCGTTCCTATATCGGTTTCCGTTGCGCACGTACACAGATCGGTTTCTCCCGTTCAAAAGGTAAAAAATAATATAAGAAACATACAACATTATGGGAAAATATAGAAGATATAAAAACAGAATTGAAATGTTCCTTTCCAGCGACATGGGAAAGAGAGTACTGAACTTCTGTTACAGCTGGGGAGCATCTATCGTAATCATAGGTGCCATGTTCAAGTTGCTTCACCTGCCGTATGGTAACCAGATCCTGTTTATCGCCATGACGGTGGAAGCGTTGGTATTCTTTATCTCCGCTTTTGAGCACCCTTCAAACGAATACCATTGGGAAGAAGTATTCCCCGTACTGAAATCGAAGAACCCGATGGACCGTCCCGACTTTGCCGGCACAGGTATGTCCAACCTGATCAACTCATCGGATAATATGGATGACGACAATACCTCAGGCGGCATAAACATCAATGTAGGCAACGGCAGAAAAGCAAATGTCGCAAACAACCTGGGCGGAACCTCCGTACTGAGCAACCTCGATGTCAGCGAAGAAGATACAAAGAACCTGTCGGAAAGCATCAAGAAACTGAGCGGCGCTGCCGAACAGATCTCCAAGATGGCGGAACTGACCGAAGCTACCCAGAAATACCTGGAACAGCTATCCGGCATGTCCGAAAATATGGAACGTTTCAGCCACGTCACCAACTCGCTGACCAACGTATCCGACACATTGCTTAACTCTTATAAGAGCATCACAGACAACTCGGACGGTATCAACCAGAACTCACGCGGCTACGTGCAGCAGATGGAAATGTTGAACCGCAACATCTCCGGTTTGAATACTATCTACGAAATACAGTTAAAGAGTATCAGTTCGCAGATCGAATCGATCGAACATATCAACGGCGGCCTGAACCGCATCCGCGAGATGTACGACGGTTCGGTAACCGACAGCTCGGTCTTCCGCAACGAAACGGAAAAGATGACCCGCCAGCTGGCCGAACTGAACCAGGTATACAGCCGTTTGCTACAGGCAATGACGGTCAATATGGGTCCGGCAACCGCTTACCAGCAGCCTGCCCCCCAGCCGCAACAGCCCAATTACCAGCAACAGCAGCCTAACTATCAGCAGTCCTACCAGCAACAACCGTACGGCTACCAGCAGCAGGCTCCGTATACAAACAATCCCGGACAGCAATCCGGCAGATAATAAACAAACGAAACTGAAAGAAGATGTCCGGAATAGCAAATAATCCCAACTCGCCCCGTCAGAAGATGATCAACCTGATGTATCTGGTGTTCATCGCAATGATGGCATTGAATGTGTCATCGGAGGTTCTCGACGGTTTCGAGCTAGTGGAAGACAGTTTACGCACCTCCATCAGCAACTCGGCTCACCGAAACGAGATCGTGGCAGGCGAACTGGATACCTACTACCAATCCAACCCCGAAAAGGTGAAGGAATGGTACGACAAGGGTAAACAGGTAAAGTCCGCTTCCGACAGCCTGTACAACTACGTGCAGGACCTGAAGCAACGTATCGCGGTAATTGCCGACGGAAAAGATGCCAACGTAAACAAGATAGAGCATAAAGACGACCTCGAAGCCGCTTCACGCATCATGCTGGGCCCGGTTACCGGAGAAGGAAAGAAGTTGCGCGAAGCCATCGACGCTTACCGCGTGATGATGGGCGAAATGGTACAGGACAGTGCCAAGACCCGCATCCTGGAAGCAAGCCTGAGCACTACACCGCCTCACAAGGCTGGGATCAATACCCGCACCTGGGAAGAAGCGTTGTTTGAAAATATGCCGGTTGCCGCAGCCGTAACATTACTGACGAAACTGCAAAGCGATATCCGCTACGCAGAAGGCGAAGTGCTGAACAACCTGTTGAACAGTGTCGACGTAGGCGACTATCGCGTGAATCAGATGACCGCACAGGTCATACCGGAGAGCCAGATCGTCATGCGCGGAAGCCAGTACAAGGCGAACATCGTCCTGTCTGCCGTCGATTCAACCAAACGTCCGGCCGTATTTGTAAACGGCAAGCAGTTGCCGGAAGACAGCCACGGACAGTTCACCGCCATAGCCGGTGCCCCGGGTACTTACCCGATTAAAGGGTACATCGAGATGCCCAATAACGACGGCACCACCATGCGTCAGAACTTCGAAAGCGAATACTTCGTAACAGAACCGAGTGCAACCGTAGCCCCGTTACTGATGAACGTATTATATGCCGGAATCGCCAACGAGATGCGTATCGCCGTACCGGGCGTACCGAGCGGGAACGTAACGGCCACCATGACAAACGGAACCCTGACACGCAAAGGCGATATCTGGGAGGCCCGTCCGTCGAAGGTAGGTACCGATGCTGTTATATCCGTAAATGCCCGCATGGCCGACGGCCGCAGCGTGGAAATGGCAAAGAATACCTTCCGCGTACGTGCCCTGCCCGACCCGATGCCTTACATCGAGTATAAGGACCAGAACGGCAATATGCGCAAGTTCCGCGGCGGAAACATGACCAAACGGAATCTGATCGAAACGGAAGTGCTCCAGGCAGCTATCGACGATGAAATATTGAATATAAAGTTTGACGTACTACGTTTCGAACTGTTGTTCTTTGACTCCATGGGAAATGCAATACCTGAAGTTTCTCAGGGTCCCCGGTTCTCGGACAACCAGAAAGACAGGATACGTCGTCTGACAAGAGGAAAACGCTTTTTCATCAGAGGTGTAGTAGCCAAAGGACCTGACGGCCTGGAACGTACTCTCACCCCGATCGAAGTCATTGTAAATTAGTAGGGGCGGTTCGCGAACCGTCCTCATAACAAATATAAAATATGAAACGTTTTTATTACATACTGGCAATTGCAAGCGCCCTGTTCTTCACAGCTACCTCCATACAGGCACAGGAAGAAACAGGAAACACCCAGCAACGGGCAAGAAGAAGCCCGCAGGCCACCCGCGGAGAACGGGCTAATGATAAGAAAGACACCGGTATACCCGAACTGACCGTGCGGGCACAGGATATGAACGAGCGTATGACACAGGAAGTGGGCAACGCCCGCTGGATGCGTGTCATGTACCGACAGATAGACCTGATGAAAGAGAAGAATGCTCCTCTGTATTATCCGGTCACCCCGATGAACGGACAGATGAACCTTTTCTCCATCATCTTCAGTCTGATCAGCGAAGGTAAAATAGACGCATACCAGTATGAAGACGGTTACGAAGATTTCAGCGACAACAGCAAGATCAACCTGAAAGACATGCTCGACCGCTTTGGCATCTATTATGAGGAAGTACCCGGACAGGGTAACCAGGGAACCACTTTCGTAATCAACGAAAGCGATATTCCATCCGAAACCGTCCGCTCCTATTATGTAAAGGAAGCCTGGTATTTCGACCAAAATAACTCCGTATTCGATGTAAAGACACTGGCCATCTGCCCGATCATGACCACTTCAGGTGATGTCGGCGAGTTAACCATGCCCATGTTCTGGATTCCTTACGAAAGTATCCGCCCGTATATCAATACGGCATTTATCATGACATCGAACATCAACAATGCCATGACCTTCACGCTCGACGACTATTTCCGCCGCCGTATGTTCGAAGGCGAGATCTACAAGACACAGAACCTGATGAACCAGCCGTTGATGGCTTACTGCCCGACTCCCGATTCCATCAAGAAGGAACAGGAGCGCATCGAAGGCCAGTTGGTTGCCTTTGAGAAGTCTCTCTGGTTCCAGCCTGACACAACCCAGGCAGAAGATCCGAAAACAGCTAAAAAGGCTAAAAAAGCCTCTGCCCGCGGACAAAACGGAGCCACTACCGAAAAGGCAGTCAAAGAAACCAAAGAAAAGACAGTAAAGACAAAAGCTCCGAAAGCCGAGAAATCATCTCCAGTTCGCAGCGTACGCCGCAGACGGTAAATAATGTGACAATGTGCCAATGGAGATGGCGACAAGTTCAGTATTTATCAGAATTGAGCTATTTTCTTTAATGGGGCTTTGCCCCATGCCGCAGGCTCTCTTTTGCCGTCAGTTTCAACTGACGGATAGATAAACCTTCCGGTTTTACCGGATTCCTCTGTGGGTTTCAACCCCTTTTCCTGATATGTATAATGAAAGGGGATAAATCCCACAGAGGAAGAGGCTTTGCCTCCTGTATTTAGAACCGTTGGTTGAAACCAACGGCAAAAGAGAGCCTGCGGCACGAGGCTCGCCTCGTTAAAAGACACCGTAGATAGTTCAATTTTTTCTATAATTGGCATATTATTCTCCCTGCCGCATACACCATCAACGCATATCCGGCAAGAACGGTTAATGACAATCCGGATTCTTTCCGGAATCGTTGCGCCAGCTCTCCTTGGAGCCGTTTTCGTACCCCGAGAGTGTCAACAGGGCCCCGATCGAGGCCAGGACGATTTCTGTACGGTCCGCCCACAAAGCCGTCATCCCCAGTATCACCAGGTAACACACGAGCCACTTCCGGCTGATTACCCGGCGTAACCACTTTCTCTTTCTTCTCATCTCTCTCCTTCTTTTTCAGGTTCAACAAAAAGCCCAGCAGGGCTCTGATAAATTGCAGGATTTGTCTTAATTTATTCATTGTCGTAAATGTTTATGTTCAGTTATTATCAGAATTGAACTATCCTGTCATCAACCTCACTTGACTATTACAGGTCTATTTGCCGTCTGCTTTAGCTGACGGACTAGTAAAGAATCTATCTCTTTGGACTTTAGTCCCATTTCTTAAAGCTTTCTATCTGAGAGAAATGTGGCTAAAGCCCAAAAAAGAACCAGCTTATAAACCGTCAGCTAAAGCAGACGGCAAATGAACCTGTAACAGATGAGTCACTTTGACAGTTGGATAGTTCAATTCTTTCTATCTTTACGCCGCCCTGCCCCGCATCCAATCATACATATCCTTCAATGTGATGATCTTTTCGGTTATAGCGACCAGGTTATGACGGTACTGTTCGCGGTTATCGCCGTTCTGCTCGCTGATATAGGGGCTGTAGGCTATCTCTTTCGCATAGGCTTCGGGCTGGCGGCTGAAACTCCAGGCACGGTGGTAGCCGGTACGGATCAGACGGGCAAAATCCAGGAATGAGAACTCTACACCGGCATAATGACGGAAATAATGTACCCCGCTGCCCCCTTCTATCTTCGCTCTCTCCCCATGCCAATAGCCGTTGGATGCCCCGTACCCCATGATACCGAAATAGTTATGATGTTCCCTGGCCAAATCCGAAGTACCCCACCCGCTTTCAAGTGCCCCCTGCGCCAGGATCACCACCGGGTTCATGTCATATGTCCAACCCGCCTTCTCGGCTGCCGGCAGACAAGTCTGTAAATACTGTATCTGTTTATCCATTTTATATGATATTAGTTAGTACTTTATTTGAATATGTGCATAATAATTCGTATATTTATTGATATATAAACCTTCAAATACATACCGTATGGAAAATTCATTCAATCAAAACAGAGTATGGGGATGGGGCGAGCTTGCCCTGCAATACTTTCCCAATATTTCACAGAAAAGTGCCACGATGCAATTGTTGAAATGGGTCCGCGTAAGCAGGGAGCTCGTCGACCAGCTGGAAAAATCAGGCTGGCATCCCGGCAAGAAATACCTCACGCCCAGACAGAAGGACTATATCGTCCGACACCTGGGTGAGCCGTAAAAACGGCCGGCAGGCTATTCAATCTCCGGGCGGTCTCCACCACCGCCTTCCTCCCCTTTTCCTTCCTCCTTATCCGACGGATCAGGAATCTTTTCGAAACTGAAATTGGCCACCGCTTCACGTAACACCTTGCCGGGACGGAAAACGATCCGTTTACTTTTGATCAGCGACTGGTTGAATTCCTTTTTCGTAGCCGTCCCGCTACTGCCGAACTGCAACTGGAAATTCCCCAGTTCGCCCACCTGTACCACCTCGCCTTTTCCCAAGCTGCGCTTCATCACCTCGATCAACGAATCGAGGATTAGCCGCACATCCCCCGGCGAAGCGGTAGACGAGAGCGAAATCAGGTCGCACAACTCATACATGTCGCACGTTCCCGTCGCCTTTGCGTTGGCATAATACAACTTACTCCCTTCCACTGCATCTTTACGCAAGTCCTTTCGTAATACCAATGTGTACTTTGCTGGCATAATCTTCTTTGTTTTTAATTAAACACCTTGTTTATAATCACATAACAAAGATACAACCGCCCGACCCGGACGAACGGAAAGCCGAGGAAGGAGGGGGAAAAAATGGAAAGAAAAGGAAGAAAGGGGAAAGAAAACACCTAAAATAAGCATACCCTAATAACCGACTATATTTTCTCTACCCTATAATGTACATCCCCACCCCCTATACCCCGTCCCTCCTCTCCCTATACCCCATTGCACGACAGGGTATAGGGGAAAATGTTGTTTTTCAAAGGGGAATATTTTCAAAAGGACAAAACGGCCAATTTGGCCACCGCCACAATTTGGACATGCAGGGAGGTAGGTCAAGCAGCCGGAGGGGTGTTCTTACGGTAAACGCCGGGAGCGATACGGGTGACATAGTGCGGGTCAAGCCGTTTCAAATGACGGCGGATACTACGTTCTTTGATGCCGACGGATTCGCCTTGCGTGTATAACTCCGACAGGGTGAACTCTTCCGGCAACTGCTCGAAAAGGCGGCGGAAATAATCGGGACAGGTCAGCT
Source organism: Parabacteroides caeci (assembly GCF_023656795.1). Taxonomy (NCBI): domain Bacteria; kingdom Pseudomonadati; phylum Bacteroidota; class Bacteroidia; order Bacteroidales; family Tannerellaceae; genus Parabacteroides; species Parabacteroides caeci. Next base: position 63,326 of record NZ_JAMOKT010000024.1, on the reverse strand, counting down.
CCGGTATATCGGCAGAAGCAGCCAGCTGCGTCATCAACAGGCGGCTATGCGCCAAGCAGACATCGATGATGGCGAGGGCGGCATGAAAGTGGGCATCGCTGCAAAAAAGCTCGTCCACCCCGTAATCGAGCTTGGCCGCCTCCAAGGCAGTAAAGATCATGCAAAGGCGGTAGGCCATCAGACCGTGGCGCTTCACCGCACCGAGAAAAGACTCGCTACCGAACAGGTAGGTTTCACGTAACAGCCGGCCGAAATGGCTGTTCAACTCACGCCACTGCTCACCGGTCAGCCGTACCCGCAAAGGCCGTTTACGCAACAATACCGCCATCTCCATCACCTGCTCCGACAAGGCATCGAGATATTGCTCGTAACGGTCGGCCTCGCCTGACGACGATACATCCTGCCAGACCGCCGCGCTACGGCAGGTATAGAGCAACAGACGGCTCGCCAACCCATTCTCGGCATCGGGTATCAAACGGGAGAACTGCCCCGGCGTACCCGCCAGTAAGACCGCCAGGCGCGGACGCGGGATACGGATCATCTCGTTGTCAGTCTTGCGCGACGAAGCGACCGGCTCATGGTGGAACGCCTTGCGCAACAGATCGTCGAACTGCCCGTAGTCCTGCCGTCCGGCGCTGATCAGCGTGTCGATCTCGCTATCGGCCATCAACCCACCTATCTCGCCATTGTCTGCCAGGTGTACCAGCAGCTTGGCCTTGGTGATCTGCGTGGGGATGAAGAAGTAACAGGTCGATGCCTTCACCGGGACATCTGCCACACGAACCGCCTGTTTCTTCTGGCGGGCAGCCGCTTTCTTCACTTCCCATTCTTCCAGCTCCTGGCGGTATGCCTCTTCCTTGCGTTTCGTTTCAGCCTCAATCAACAGGGCATAGCGGTCTGCCAACCGCCGCATGTCGTTGATGCAGCCTTTCCCGTTGCCCGCCGGTGCCACTTCGACAGTGAACAGGTGCGGATATACCTTCTTTCGGTTGTAAACACCCCATACCCCCGGCAGGCAGGCGCTGAGCACCGTGCAAGCTGCCAAAAGAGCCATGTCGCGCTCACGCGGATCGGTATAGAAACAGATGGCTTTTTCAAACAGCGGAGGCAGGTCAGTTAGGATCTCCGGAGGCAGTAGCGGAGTGCGTTCGCGCAGCTCCTCGCCCGAAATTGTGTCGGTGGCCAAATTGGCCGTTTTGTCCTTTTGCCCTTTCGGGCGGGTGGCATACTCCACCTTATTGCCCTGATAGGCAGAAGATAACGCCAGACGAATCTCTTCGTCGGAGAAGTCGGGGGCGTGCATCAGGGGGATGCAGAAAGCAGCTGTTTCATCGCAACCGAACCCTCTGCGGTTAGCCTCACAGCCGAGGCGATAGACGGTCTGGTTGCGGTTGCCCTCCATCGTCGGATGGGCACGCAGCCAGTCGTGCACGAAGAGTTGCGCAGGCAAGACAGAAGCGGGGGTGAACACCTCTGCCTCCGGATTGTAGTACGCTTCCGGATCGTTGCTCACGTAGCAGCAGCGGCTGATATCTTTGCAAGCCCGGTCGCAGAAGATCCCCGCCAACTGTTCGTAGCGGGCTGCCACCGCGGCAAAGGCGGCGGCATGTGCTTCACGGGGGGTATCAACACGGACAAACACCTTCAATCCCTCCCCACCGGGACTGACGAAGAGGGCCAGTGTACAAGCTTGCAGGCGGAACTGGGCAGCCAACCCTTTCGGGTTGGCCACATGATCGAAATCAAGCCCCACGATGCCGCTATACCGCTCCAACCGGCTGGCACGGTGCCCACCCCGGAACACACCCGAAGGGGTGAAACCGGGGAGTTGCCCTTTTTGTTTACGGGCTCCCTCCTTATCGCCCGCTGCCAGGGAGGCACGATAGGCTGTGATGACAGCCTCCCAACGACGGGTGCGGATCAGGATGATGATTTCTTCCAATGTGCAGGGGACAGAGCCCGGCAGATACAATTTCTCGAAAAAGGAAAGAGTAGGTATTGCATTCATATGCTTTAGATTTTAAGGCCGCAAAGCCGATTAATAATAGCCAAAGATACAGGCTTCTTCCTGAGAAAACAAGCCTATAAAACGACCGGCTACTTCTATTTACCAATCTTGATTATCAATGATTTAATAGCAATATCAGAGAGAAATCACCCTTTTAACAGCAAAAAGCGGTCGTTTAATAGGGGAAAGGGGAAGAAATTTATTTTTTTACCCCATAGAACGTTACCGGTTTCCCTACAATAATTCCTGTTCCTCTTCCGAGATATAGTAGTTACGCTGGACGGTACCTAGAGAAACCCCGAAGTCGAAACAACTGCACATCAAGTGGAAGAAACAACCGTCGCGTTCAGCTCCCGAATGTTTTTTCAAGAAACGGTCGATGCGTTTCAATTCTTTCAATACATCGGCATGGCTGCCTTTGGGAATTACCTGCCGGTCTTCGGGATAGATGACCGTCGCTCCGAGGCGTTCAGACAGGATGGATTTATACTTGGTCAGTTGCCGTTTGTTACTACGCGACAGTGTGCCGCACGATCCGTTCATGCTGCGCAGGCGATCAATCTCATCGCAAAGAGCATCCAGGGTCAGCGATGCCGTTAGGATTTCTTTTTTTCATACTGTTTACTGATATTAAATAACGAAAGCCCCGGCAGAAATAAATCCACCGGGGCTTTGTTTGGCCTGCCTTCACCCTTCACTGGGGTAGGGACAGAAGAACTTTATTTCATTACTTTAGTATTAATACTTGACTGCTTGTTCATCTTCTCAGACTACTTGTGTCGGGGCGATTCGCGAACCGCCCCGACGACACGCGGTCAATTAACAATTAATTTATTGATTATAAATAGTTTTACTATACTATTCCTTATTTCACGATTGCTTTTACAGCGTCTTCGCCTTCAACGGCTACGATTACTACACCTGCAGGAGCAGCGATTGTAGCTTCGTCGGATGCAACAACTGTGTTAGCAACAGTCTGGCCAAGTACGTTAGTGATTACTACATTCTTACCGGCTGCACCCTTCACTGTCACTATACCGTTACCTGCGATAACTTTCACACTTGCTGTTTCGATACCTTCGTTGGCTGTAGCGTCTTCGCCTTCTTCAGCACCCTGTACATCGAATACGGCTGCTTGATCCAAATCAGTTACCAATACAGGTACAGAGTTGTGGATACGTACGTACTGTGCTTCACCTTTGTCGTTTGGCATAGCTTCGATGTAGAATTCAGCCTTGTTGTCGTCTACGGTTGTCGGATCAACCAAGCGGAATGCGAAGGTTGCTTCGTTCATCTGCTGTTTGCCATTTTTATCTACGAAACACAATGTATCATTAGCAGCTTCTTTTGTTCCACGGAAACGAGAGCTTTCGATTACCAATGTATCGTTTTCGAAGTGAGTTGCCGGTACGAAGGCCAGACGAACATTACCCTGATACAATGCCTGTGAGTTGTAAATTTCACCACTAATTCCATTTACATAAGCTGAGTCAGCCAAAGTTACTAGATATTCACCTGTACGAGACCATACTTCTTTCTTAGTAGCGTGCTGACACTTCCAAGGATCATTAGTTTCCTTATTGTCTGCATCATAGTGAGGTCCGTCAGGATCACCACAAGGAGCAACCACTTTGATTGATTTTTCCCATTCACCTGCACGTACAGCCAGCATATACAACGGTTTGCGAGTGTTGTTGCGGATGTAAGCAGTATCTACCAAGAACGGCAGCTGAGCACTAGCAGATTTGTCAGCCAAATTGGTTTCGCCCAAGAAGTTCAGACTATCCTTAGCAATACCGTTACCGTTGTTAGCATTTTTGTTTGCACTATTTTCATACAAGAATGTATTTTCGTCGTTTGTACGGAAGAACTTCAATTTGTTCAAGTCGCCTTCTATGTCATTGAAACCATCTTCGATAGTCTTACCGAAGCGACGGTATTCAGGACGGCCTTTTTCATCAACCAAGAACATTGTATTCTTGTTTTCGTCGTACATGCAGTTTGCTTTATACATGTAAGAATCGTTGTTACCAGCGTAGATCTTACCTTCCAATGCTTTTTCATCCACAGTGATCAGATTGAAGTGTTCGTCAGCCATACGGATAACGATCGGATCAGCATCTTCTGCGTTGATACCATACTTACCTCCCTGCAAACCGAAAGAGTCATCATCATCACTTATTGCCGTGAATTTGTAGATCGGAGCTTTCAATGTATATTCAGGATGGTTCCATTTACCGCCCTCGAAGTAAGACACAGTTGTCTTAGCCATTACCGAGTCGGCAGCTTCTGCTTTGAACTCTGCCTGTGCAGCATTTGTACCGATGACAGCCACGCCGTCTTTGTTAATAGACACGTTTGCATAACCGTCAAATACAGTTGACCAGTAAGACATCACGAATGTCAGGTCTTTCAGTTCATCTGCTGTACTGCTCAGATATTTATAATAGTCACTGCTTTCGTCAACAGGCACGAATGTGATTTCGTACTTCTCGCCTTCATATACATAGATATTGTCTTCCTCATAGTCTTCGCCATCTTCCGGATTTTCACGAAGTTCCGTCCAAGCGATATCTTCTACCATAGCATCCGTGTTTTCACGGTTCACCATCTTGTAGGCTTTCTTTTCTACGTCGTAAGAGATAGCCCACTGTTTTTCCAAACCGTTTGCAACTGATTCAGCCAATGTGATCTTATTGTCGCCACAACCTGTTGCTACAACGAGCAGATCGTCTTCAGCACCTTCTTTGTTCAACTGTTTGATGACTGCATAACCTTTCTTCAAGAACTTAGTAGGTTCAACCACATTGTTGTTCAAGCTGATTGAAACCGCATCCAATTCCGTTTCGATAGAAGCGCCCAGAGTTTTTGTTCCTTCAGTTGTCAACTTATAAGTACCCAAAGTAGCCCAACCTTTTACATTAGCTGTTGCAGTCGGAACCTGAACCTGGATGCTGTCGATCTTATCGATCATCAAATGATCTTCGATAGCAGCAGACGGAGTATGGAAGAACTTGAAGTTGTTTGCTTTATCTGCATCACTAGTCAGCTCGAAAGCATATACATACTGGTTTACATTCTGACCTTGCACATTCTTTGCATCAGCCTTGATATACTTGCCGTCCGCATTTTTCAATTTGAACTCTATAGTTGAGCTGTTAGGAACGGCTGTCAACAAGCCTGCAAAAGCATCTGTTCCTTCAACACCCGAGAAGCTTACATAGAAAGCACCGTTCTGCAGGTTGTTCAGATCTGTTGCTGGAACGTTGTGAGAAGAGAGGCGATACAGACCGAAGTAGTGAGCTGTAGCGTCCTTGTCATCCAAGTTAATTCCATTCAAATTGAATGCAACACCATTCTTATTGTATGGAGTTTTAGCTACAGATTGAACAAACAATTGGTCATTTACCTTCAATGTAACACCTGCTTTGTTTTTGAAAACAAATGTATATTCACCATCGGCATCCTTAGTTTGAGTCATTGTCCACAAATAGTCTTCTTTCTCAGCTAATGTAGACCAAGCTTCTGTTCCTGTATAACAAGTCGGTTTACCTGTCTCGTCTGCTGAAATAGCGTAAGATTTACCATCATCCCCTTTCACTACGAACAGATAATAGTCACTCTTAGGATTCTCTACCAAAGTGAAACCGTTAACCGTTTTGTCCAATTGTTTCGCACCAGATACAACAGCGCCGTCTTTGGTTTCGATAGCAACAGGTTCAACTTCTTCCAAGTCTTTCAATGCTTCAGCCAACTGTTCAGCAGTACCGTTGAAAACGATAGAAGCACCTTCTACGGCTTTTTCTACAGCAACTTTAATAGCATTTGCATTTGTAATTTTATTCGTATTTTTATCAACAATAGGTGTAACCTGAGAAGCGATCACTACACCTTGTTTAGATAATTCAGTCTCACTCCAACCCGTTGTGTAACTCAAATCAGTCGTACACTCTTCATACTTATTACCAGAAACTGTCAATTGTAATGTAGACAAATCAGCCACAGTTTTATCTGTACCAGTAACAGATGAACAACCTGTTCCAGACAAAGTGTAATCTCCTGCAATTTGGAAACCGGAAGAGAATGTATCACCTACAACACCATTGGCTTTCTTAATTGTGTTGTTCTTAACAACGATCTTTCCTTTGTTTCCTGTCGGGAAAACAGTGATACCGTTTACCAAAAAATGGTCTGTAGAACCATTAATAGTATTACCATCCAATGTTACTCCATCAGCAATCACGGTAATAGCAGTTTTGTTAACCGCAATTGTTCCGTCTTCGCCTTCTGCAAAAACATTCTTGTAATTGATCGTCAAATTCTTAACAGTCACATTTTTACCTGTAATGACAATATGAGCAGTTAACTCTTTGCCGTTACCATCCAAGATGAAGCCGTTCTTATCAATCAGTAAGTAATTCTTCTGATCTGTAAAGACAACGTTATCCGTCAACTTCAAACTGTTTCCGTCTGCTGCAAGTTCAACACCTGCTAAAGCATCAAATTCAGCCAAAGAAGTCGGTGCAGCATTCAAAGTAAACAACGCACCACTAAGCAGTAACGTTGCTACAAGCGTAGAAAACTTTTTGTTCATAAATCTTTAATTTAATATTAATAATAGTGTTACTTAAAAAGCCTTTTAACCATAGATCCAGGAACGTATCCAAAAGCGAATGACTAGAAAAAACGTTCCTTTTTTCTAGTCATTATTTCTTGCTCATTTTATCTTTGTGTTCAAAAGGACGATTTTCGTACTTACTTTGCTATTCTGTTGATAAGAAAGGATATAGGAAAGAAAAAAATATTTTGAAAATGGTTGGAGGATTAAAAGAATGTGGTAACTTTGCTGGCGAGAAAAAAGGAACATTTCTTTTAGTCATTACTAATAATTCGTAATACATTATATTACAATATATTCAATAGTATTTTTCACTCTATTTACAGATATATATTAAAGTACGCGCGTGCATCTTAATATATTGATACACAGCATACCTATTTATAGGAATTTAGCATACAAATGTTAAAAGAGTTATTTCAGATCATTTCAGGCATAAAAATGTGTCAACTAACATACCAATCTCCAAGGAATCATATAAAAAGAAATCGTACTTTTGTCAATATAAAAAATAAAATGATATGACACTTATAGCCAATCCCATTTACGACGTGGTCTTCAAATATTTAATGGAAGACGAGCGCGTAGCCAAGATCCTACTCTCGGCACTATTGAAAAAAGAGATCCTCGAACTTGAAATGCGCAAACAGGAATACACCGCCATGCAGCAAACACGCATCTCCCTGTTCCGCATGGACTTTGCCGCCAAAATACGCGACAATAATGGAGAAGAACACCTCGTGTTAATCGAACTGCAAAAAACCTGGTTGGCCACAGAAACACTTCGTTTCCGCCAATACCTTGGTACGCAGTATCTCAACAAAGAGAACATAAAAAGCGATAAGGACAGCAATTACGGACTACCAATCATCTCGATCTACATCCTAGGGCATATCTTGGGTGATTTGAAAGAACCTGTCATTTACGTACGTCGTCGTTACCTCGACTACGATGATAATGTACTCGAACAGAAAGACAAATTTATCGAAAGCCTGACACACGACAGCATCATCGTCCAAATCCCTTACCTACAAGGCCGCACGCGCAACCGCCTGGAACGTCTACTGAATCTTTTCGATCAGGATCGCCGTCACAAAGACGACGACCATTATCTGGAGATTGACGAAACACAGTTCCACGAGAAAGATGAACAATTGTTGGTCAACCGCCTGCTTCGTGCCGGTACTACTCCCGACGTTCGCCGTGCCATGCAAGTAGAAGACGAAATCCTCTCCGAAATAGAAGCCCGAGACACCACCATCATGCTCAAAGAACAGGTAATAGCAGAAAAAGAACAAGAAATAACACAAAAAAAGCTAGTCATCGAACAGAAAGAGCAGGTGATCGAACAGAAAGAGCAGGTGATCGAACAGAAAGAGCAGGTGATCGAACAGAAAGAGCAGGTGATCGAACAGAAAGAGCAGGTGATCGAACAAAAGGAACAACAACTTGAGCAACAGAAACGAACTATGAGAGAACTGGTTCGAATACTGTCACAAACGGGCATTTCTCTAGAAGAAATCTCTAACAGATTATCACTTTCTATCAAAGAGATCGAAGAAATTCTACAATAATTCCTGTTCCTCTTCCGAGATATAGTAGTTACGCTGGACGGTACCTAGAGAAACCCCGAAGTCGAAACAACTGCACATCAAGTGGAAGAAACAACCGTCGCGTTCAGCTCCCGAATGTTTTTTCAAGAAACGGTCGATACGTTTCAATTCTTTCAGTACATCGGCATGGCTGCCTTTGGGAATTACCTGCCGGTCTTCGGGATAGATGACCGTCGCTCCGAGGCGTTCAGACAGGATGGATTTATACTTGGCCAGTTGCCGTTTATTACTACGCGACAGTGTGCCGCACGATTCGTTCATGCTGCGCAGACGATCAATCTCATCGCAAAGAGCATCCAGGGTCAGCGATGCCGTTGGGATTTCTTTTTTTTCATGCTGTTTACTGATATTAAATAACGAAAGCCCCGGCAGAAATAAATCCACCGGGGCTTTGTTTTTTGTCTGCCGCCGTTCTTCGCAGAGAGACGGCAGAAAGAACTTTATTTCATTACTTTAGTATTAATATCGACCACTTTTTCACCTCTCACAGGTTAATTAGTAGAGACAGACGTATCAATCCGTCTCTACCGCGCAGTCAGAATCTATTGATTATAAATAATTTCTTATTTTACGATTGCTTTAACAGCAGCTTCACCTTCGACTGCTACGACTACTACACCAGCAGGAGTAGAGATCTGAGCTTCGTCGGATGCAACTACTGTGTTGGCAACAGTCTGACCAAGTACGTTAGTGATTACTACGTTCTTACCGGCTGCACCCTTAACAGTTACTACACCGTTACCAGCGATAACGCTGATTGAAGATGTTGTAATGTCGTCGTTGGCAGTAGCATCTTCGTCTGTTGTTTCGAAGTAGAATACACCAGACTGACCAATTCTTTCAGCAATATTACTAGTACCCCATTCATGGTCACCTGCATCTGTTCCTAATTTAGCCAATACAGGAACACCGTTTTCAGTCTTAACCCATGCACCTTCGAAAGAACCAATCTTTGAAACATCCTCCAGATAAGATTCCAACAAGAACGGTTCGCTCAGTTCAACTGTACCTTCATTGTCTGATTTTGTCTTACGCAAAGAGAATGTATGGTTTGTATTTACATCTCCGGCGATTGAGTGACGAGTTACCCATTTGTTAGCAGTCTTACCGCTTTCGATTACCAAATATTTAGGATCCAGCACCTTGCCTTTAGCCACATAAGTTGCCTGAGGTTCAACACCGTTATCCTTCACAGTCATCAAGTCTTTCAGTTTATAACCATGATTTACAACATAGAAGTATTCTTTATCACCTTCTACCTGGTGGATACCTTCTACGAAGCCCAGACGAGTGTAGCTGTTGAACTTATACAAGTCAGCATCATGCATCATGTTGTTATTCTGAGAAATAGAGTCTTCCAGATTTACCAAGAACCAACCGGCTGTATAACCGTTGTATGCTTCGAAGTGAACTTCACCATCATCTTCTGCATCTTTTTCCAATTCCCAGTAACCGTGGATTCTAGAAGAATGGTCGCAAATGTATCCGTCACGAATTGAGTCTACACGTACACCGAACAAATAACGCTGCATGTTAGGATTGTCTTTAACAACTTCGTCCACATACAATGCAGGTTTAGTTGTCAGACCTTTGCTTTCAACACCCAAATAATGGAAGTCAGGATTGATATCCTGGATCAAACTTACCTTGTTTGCATCGTTGCCATCTTCAAACAGATAGTTCTTTTCTGCCAACTGCTGGAAGAACTTGATGTTGCTGTTCAGATCAACCTTATAATCGGCTGCGATGTTGATATACTGGTTAACCGGATTACCGCTGAAGTAGAATGCATCAGATACGTCATTCGGCTGATCTTCCAGGTTGTTGTCGCGCAATACACGCATTTCAGAACCGGCTTCTACAGCAGCTTTCATCCAACCGTTATCAGACTTCAAGTCATATACATTACCAGTCAAGTCTAAGATATTATCTGCACTCAATGTCTTAGGAGCATTGATGTCAACCATCACATAGCAAGTATCAACCGGATTTCCACCTTCCAAGTTGATCTGATCGGCTTTCAGATAGAATACACCTAACTTCTTGTAGTAGTTATCCATTTCAGAAAGCTTCATAGCTTTGTAATAGTAACGTCCATCGTTATCACGAACAGAAGCCAAGAACAATTCGTCGTTGTCGATCAGGTTATTGTCTTTCACCTTGATCAGGTAGGCTTTACGTTTCAGTTGATTCAAAACAGCCTTTTCTTCCACTTCATTACCAGCTTTGCAATCTACGATTTCTTTCAATTCAGCTCCGAATTGATATTCTTTAGCACCTTGGTTAGTAGCCAAAGTAGCTTCGGCAATTTCGAAGATTGTTGCATCACCTTCTTCTACTGCGATGTTGTTACCTTTGACATGTTTCAAAACAGCATCCACATAACCGTTGTTCCAGTTGATCTGGTAGTTGTTTTCAACACCGTCGTTCAATTCGTCTTTAGTAAACCATTTGTAACCGTGAGTTTCAGTATAAGCGATTTCTTCTTCCACTTTCTGAATGTCCATAATATCAACTACGCGCAATAAGTCTTCTTTAAACCAACCGATATTTGATTCATATCCTGCACTATATTTAGTAGTACGATCAATGAAGCGGTAAGCCTCGATCTTGTTACCTTTTGCATCCTGTCCTTCTACTTTGTAAAGCTGTCCTTCGAACACAACACCCGGATATTCACGGTTCTGGATCTGTACATAGTTAGCCAAACCTTCTTCCGGACAACCCAGCTGCTTAACTACCCACATTGTAGCCGGCATCAAAGAGTAATCCTGGTTCTTAGCTTCAGTGTCATACATCAACTTAGAGGCCATGTTGTGTACGATGCTCATACCTTTGCTACGGTTTCTCTCATCAGCATCCTTATTGGCCAGATTGATATAATACAATCCGTCGGGAACAGTTGTACGAGTCAGATATGCAAACGGACGGTTGATAGTCAGTTTAACAAATTGTGTGTTTGTATTGTCATAAACCACTGTCAATACATCCTTACCTGAAACGTCGTCGATAGCCAAAGCAACTGTTCTTGAACCTGTATTCGGGTTATAGAAGTCATTAACCAATGTATTAGCCTTTGAATACTGCATAGTAGCAAAAGACTTCGTACATTCAGAATCTTTCCAGTTTTTGCCATCTTCAAACGGAGCCTGTACAGCAGCGTTCAGCGGTTCCAACACGATGCTATCGTTTGTCGGGAAGTAAGTAGCACGGAAATAATAACGGGCTTTCATGTAGTCGTCATCATCCTCCTTCCAATTTTTCAATGCAAACTTAACTGCCGGTGAACTCAAGCTCTGATTTGATTTGTAATAAATGGCAGTATCGGCCAACAGATATTTACCTTTATCATCTGCAACTTTACTGTTGACCACTTTAAAGTTCAAGTTAAACAAAGAATCGGTAACAACATGTCCTCCGTCGTATGCACCATCTTCAAAACTATTACCATCAACGCTTGCACGTTTTATTTTATTCAGATCAGCTCTTCCCAAACCTGCAGCATCTGTTTCCGCTGTAAATTCCAATTCATTTCCAGCTTTAGCATCGTTCAAATAACCTAAGAAGTTTTCTGCACCTTGCATGTCTTTGAACAAATTGAAGAAGAACGACTGGTCGTTACCTTTATCATCAGCATCCATACGAGTATTGAACTGCTCAGCTGTCATATGGAACGGATAAGCCACAACAGGTTTGATTGCCAAAGCATCATCAACGCTGCTAATATCATTGCTTGACATTTTGACAACTTTAGCTTTAACCAATTTGCTATTCTCTTGATCTGCGTCAAATTCAAAGCCAACTACCTCCAACCTATTACGCAAAGCTTCACCATTATCAGTATCCTCTTCATAAGCCAGATACATTACTTCTTCATATTTCTGGTTATGCAAAGAAGCATACATCTTAGTATAATCTTTCTTTTCATCTCTATTGAAATCATACCAAGCCCAAACTTTCGTACCGTCTCTCATTTCAGAAACTTCGTCATTCTTAATAACAGAATGGTCGAAAGTCAATTCCAATCCGGTTTCTTTGTTAACCAATGTCCAATGTCCACCGGTAGCTTCATCTTTTTTACCATACGTAAGTTTCCAAAGGGATGCATTCAACGGAGCATCGGCTTTTGCCACTGTACGCAGGTAAATTTTACCTGTTAGGTAATCACGTTCCTGAATCAGGACATCGGCAACATCAGTCCCGCCATTGAAAACTTCCAACTGATACCACAAACCATCTTCAACAACGTTCACGTCTTTAGTAAATTTACCGTTGTTGTAATAGAGTTGTCCTTCATCGTCAGAAACCAATGCGTTATCCCAACCCGCCGAATTCGTCTCAAATGTACGATAGGCAGCCTGCGGAGCTGAAGGGTTAGTATACTTCCAGTTTGTTTCCGTAAACTGAGCAGAAGCACTACCTGTCATCAGCGCAAGCGCCATAAGCGTAGAAAACTTTTTGTTCATAAATCTTTAATTTAATATTAATAATAGTGTTACTTAAAAAGCCTTTTAACCATAGATCCAGGAACGCACCCCAAAGCAAATGACTAGAAAAAACGTTCCTTTTTTCTCGCCATTATTTCTTGCTCATTTTATCTTTGTGTTCAAAAGGGCGGTTTTCGTACTTATTTCGCTATTCTGTTGATAAGAAAGGATATAGGAAAGAAAAAAATATTTTGAAAATGGTTGGAGGATTAAAAGAATGTGGTAACTTTGCTGGCGAGAAAAAAGGAACGTTTCTTTTAGTCATTACTATTCATTCGTAATTATACTACAAAACAATATATTATCTATCATTTCACATTATAATTATATGTATGGATTTAAACACGCGTACATATATTAATATGCTGATACACAGTATACCTCTTTGTGGAAATTTGACATGCAAATGTTAAAAGGATTATTTCAGGCACAAAAAAGGCCATCGTTAAAAACGATAGCCCTGACTCATCAATCCTATAAAAAGGACTTACAAGCTATTAATTTCTTCTTCGGAAAGACCCGAAGCAATTGAAATAGCTTTAATATCCACCCTTGTCTTTTCAAATTTGCAGCCATAAAGCGAAGTCCTCCGATACGCCCTTCTATCGTCTCAGAAGGCAATTCCACATTCAGGAAAGTTAGATCGACAATACTGCGCTCTCCATCGAACGCTAGTCCTTCCATAGAAAAACCCTGTATCCGGAAGTTTCTTTACTACCGAATACAGGGCTGATTATTTATGCGAATTGTATTTTACAACTTATGTATCACCTTCATCAACTGTTCGCCCAGGCCGATGGTGTATCCCTGGGATACGAATACGACACGGTTGAAGGTATCGGCGATGATGAAAATCGGAAGCTGGCTGGCATTCTGTAACTTCATGGCCGATGCAATCTCTTTCCGGATATGGTTGTCGGCATCGATACCGTATGTGATTGTGCCCGGCAGGTCGCCGAACTCTTTCGGATCGAAGTTTTTGTAACCTTTTTCATCCGGAAACAGAAGCACCATGCTACGGCCCCATCCTTCCAGATCTTTCTTCACGGCTGCGATATCGCGCATAGCGTGGTTGGTCGGTTCCTGACGGGCTCCCAGGATAGCTACCACATAATAACCGCGGCCCGTTGTTGCCAGTACGCTGGTTTCTTCACCGTTATCGGCACGTTTGAACTTGTTTTCCGAATTGAAGTTACCGATCACCTGTACTTCGTCGGTGTTCTCACGCATTTCCAGTTTAGTATCTGTTGTCTTGTCCGGTTCTACATTGAAGAAAGATACTTCGGCCAGGACGCTGCCGTTTGCCATACGGGTTCCGGTTACCATCATATAGTTACCTTCGTCCATCGACAACGGTTTCTTCAGCATGCTGCTCCAGGTATCGCCAACACCCATATCTACATTGCCGGTACGTTCGAAGTTCAATGTCTGCAACTTCGCATCCGGAAGAATCTTGGCAATCGTGAAGTGGCTGTAATATTTCGGATCCTGCAAAGCCTTGATCGGGCTGTAGGAAGCGACCACCTTACCTTGTTTGGCTGTAGTCTGAACGGCTGCTTCGAAGTCAACGTCCATCCAGTTGCCATCCTTCATATACTGTACCTTACGGGCTACCGGTTCGATACGTGCCGGGATACCCAGGCTACGGGCAGCAGCCACAAAGAAGATATTGCGTGAACCCTTATCGGCTATGCGGGCCTTGAACACACCCATCGGCATAACCGGGATACGCTGCGGATTCAGATCATCATTGATTGTGATATTCTTTTTCACCCACTCAACCAAAGCCTGCGGGTCCTCTTTTGCCTGTTTCGCCAGTGCAGCATCTACATTTGCCTGGAAATAGCTGCGATACGGAGTAAGGAACTCGTTAGCTATGCGCGGGTTCAATATATAATTATTGAACTGTTCACTCTTCACTTCTTCCGCATTATTCAGGTGATCTGCCAGAACGGAAGCCGGCGTATCACGAAGGTCTTTAGCCGAAATCACATCCAGTAACGCCATAGCAACCGGACGTTTATCAGCCGGGGTTTCACGCAGGAACTTTCCGATTTCCATCCAGTTACCGCGGCTGCCGATCAGAAAGTCGGAAGTCTTCAGCGGGTCGATGCCGAGTTCTTTAGCCAAGGCTTCGGCTTTTTCTTCGGTATAGAAAGTTGCTACATATTTGTTACGGATAGCATCTTCTTCCAACAGGCGTTTAGCGTTAGCCTCTTTCTGTTCCGGAGTTACTTCGGCAGGGATAGAACCTTCTACCGGAGGAATAATGTCAAGAGTAACTGCTCCTAATGCATCACCCGGTTTCTTATCCAGCTTGATCGTCGCGTCACCTTTTCCAAAAGATACTTTATCGAAACCGAATTTACCGTCTTTGGTTGCCCATACGAACATATCACCTTTACCGGCGGTCAGGAAAGTCTTTCCTTCAGCATCGGTTTTCTTATTGGCTACGGTATAGAACTCTGCATAGTTGTAGATTTTAAATTCCACGTTTGCATCGGGGACAGGGTTACCGTCGGTATCGACTACGGTCACGATGGCTTTGCCTGTCGGTGCGTAGTTGTCGATCACATTGATTTCTGTGTAACCGTCTGTTTCAAGCATCACTTCTTCCGGACCGTTATATTTGCCGAATACCTTCGTATGCATCAGCATACCCCGGTAAGCCGGACCGTTAAACCATCCCAGATTCAGAACCGGTTCCGGTTCGCAGGCACCCAGGAAATACCATTTGCCGTTCACCCAGGCTTCTACCCAGGCATGATTGTCGTCGGTATGTGCCCAACGCGGGGTATATACCTGACGTGCAGGGATACCTACCGAACGAAGCGCAGCCACCGTAAAGGTAGACTCCTCACCGCAACGGCCATAAGCTGTCTTTACAGAAGCCAGCGGAGAGCTGGTACGGGCATCGGAGGGCGTATAAATCACCTTTTCATGACACCAGTGGTTTACTTCCAGCACGGCATCGTATAAGGACATACCTTTCACACGGTCTTTCAGTTCGTCGAAGAAGACCATACGGCTTTCGTCCAGGTTCTCGTTGTTTACACGGATAGGAAGAACAAAATGACGGAAGATGTCTTCAGGGATACTGTCGCCCCACGGCATTTCCTGCTTTGCCTGGAAAGAACTGCGGATATTATCCAGGTAAAGTTTTCCATCATAGTCGGTAATGTCGCCGATCGGCATATAGGCATACAGGAATGTAAGCGCCTCTTTTTCTTCCGGCGTCATTTGTTGATTGAAAACTGCAAACAGATCTCCGTCAGGCAGGGCTGCCTGTTTGGCCTGGAAATCTTTCTCTACTTCGGCTCTGAATGCATTGTCAGAGATGAAGTGCTTCTCTTTGTTACACGCCGTCCCTATCAGGAGAGCGAACAATAATACAAATAAATGTGTTTTATGCATAGTGTTTATTTTACGCCGACAAATATACGTAATATATTCATTAATCAGTATATAAGCTTGTTTTTTCGGCATTCAAACCATTGTAGTTTCAGTTTTTTTTCGTTATTTTGAAAGATAATTTAGAGTAAACCGTTTCCGCTTATGTTCCACGACTTAGACATTTTACATAATGCGGAGGGAATCTTGTTGATTGCTTCCGTCATTCTTTTTTTCAGTATTTTCGCCGGTAAGGCAGGTTATCGTTTCGGACTCCCCGCCTTGTTATTATTCCTGGGAGTCGGTATGTTGTTCGGCAGTGACGGACTTGGTATCCAGTTCAGTAATCCCAATGCGGCACAGTTTATCGGTATGCTGGCTTTGAGTATCATCCTGTTCTCAGGTGGTATGGACACGAAGATATCAGAAGTAAAACCGATTGCTCCACAAGGGGTTATCCTTGCGACGATCGGGGTATTGGCTACCACCTTTATAACGGGTGGTTTCATCTATTACTTGTCCAAACTGGTCACCGGCTACGAGACGCTGACTCTTCCGGAGTCGCTGTTGATGGCGGCCGTCATGTCGTCAACCGATTCGGCTTCCGTATTCTCTATCCTGCGAAGCAAAGGGGTGTACCTGAAAGAACGGCTTCGTCCGACATTGGAGTTAGAAAGTGGTAGTAACGACCCGATGGCGTATATGCTGACTTTGTTACTGATCGCTTATATACAGACGGCAGGGATGAACCTGGCTGATGCTGCTTTATCGCTGGTTATCCAGTTGTCGGTGGGTGCTATTGCCGGTTTCCTGTTAGGAAAGATAGCTGTATTTATCATTAACAAGATAGATATCGACAACGAATCGTTGTATCCGATCCTGCTGTTGGCTACTGCATTCTTTACTTTTGCCGCCACTACACTATGTAAAGGAAACGGCTACCTGGCCGTATATATAGCCGGCTTGGTGGTAGGAAATGCCAAGATTGTACATAAAAAGAGTATCGGTACGTTCTTCGACGGTTTTGCCTGGTTATGGCAGATCGTGATGTTCCTTACGCTCGGATTGCTTGTCAACCCGCACGAACTGCTGCCGGTGGCCCCCATCGGGTTAACGATCGGTATCTTCATGATTATCTTCGCCCGTCCGATCAGCGTGTTCCTTTGCCTGATTCCTTATAAAAACTTCTCCTTTAAAGGGAAGTTGTATATATCATGGGTAGGGCTGCGCGGTGCCGTACCGATCATCTTCGCCACTTATCCGATGATTGCGGGAATAGAACACGCCGGACTGATATTCAATGTGGTATTCTTTATCACCATCCTTTCGTTGCTGATACAAGGCACTACCGTAACACAGGCTGCCAAATGGCTGGATATGATCGACGAACCGGAACGAAAAGATGTATTCGGTATCGAACTGCCGGAAGGCATCAAGAGCGCGATGAGTGAAATCGACATCACTCCGGAAGTGCTTACGCATGGGAATAAACTGATGGAGCTTACCCTGCCCGACCATACACTGGCGGTTATGGTGATGCGCGACGGACGTTATTTCATCCCTAAAGGGAATACGGTTCTTATGGAAAACGATAAGTTACTGATGATCTCCGATAACGACGAAGCGTTGCTCCAGGCTTATGAGGCACTGGGGATTACGGATTATACGCTGACAAAGAATTAATATTACTATAATCTGAATCTTCGTTTCTCCCGAGGAAACCCTTGTTTCTTGCGGGAGAAACTTTTGTTTCCCGCCAAAGAAACTTTTGTTTCACCTGGAGAAAATAGGTGAAACACCTGGAGAGGAATTGAACAACTTCCTGAAAACGTTTTCTCGTTCTCGAGTACTTTTTCAATGACACTAGTTCGATTTTAATAGCTCATCTATTGCTTGGGTTATTTCTTTCCCGGTATGTTCCAGATTATAACCTTTTATGATTCGTTTTATAACTCTGTTCTCATCCAGTATGAAGAAAAAAGGAACGCCTCGGTCGCCATTCAGATAAGTATTCACTATTTCATCGTTACCGGCAAGAAACAAGTAGTTTATATGTTGCCTATTTGCATAATTCTGAAGTGACGGCATTTTCCGATTCCAGATTTCAACGGCAAGAACCGTCAGTTGTTCTGCGCTGTATGTCTCTTTCAATTTATTCAGGAAAGGGATAGAAGCTGCGCAAGGGCCGCAACCGATTCCGGTAAATTCCATTACAATGACTTTGCTACTCAGGTCAAACAATGAGACTTGCAGATCTTTGGTATCCGTCAAAGTCCAATCGGGAGCTTTTTGACCAGTAATATTTACCTCTGGCTTGGTGTCATATTTCTTGCCATATTCTCTGACCTCGTAATCTGCCGGGATGTAGTCGGAGGCAGTAATTCCTTTAGCGCTCAGTGTATTAAACTGGCCTTCTATATAAGTATATTCAGTTATGTTATGTGACATTTCTCTTCTGACCTTGTAGGGTAAATTATCCGATTTACGGATGTGTACCTCATATATGGAAGTCGGGTCTTGGTAGAACGGTGGCTTGGGAAGATGGTAAGGTCGTCCGAAAAATTCAACTTGTACATCTTCGTTAATAACCAAACTAAGCAGATATTCATCTCCGCAATCTTTCATGTCCACGGAGATACTGTCCTGGGTTGTCAGCACATATTTAATAATATTCTTCGCATAGTTGAAATAAGGAGTTCCTACGCCTACCAGTCTGAAAGGCAGGTTTCTGCGAGTAAAATCATCAACCATAACTCCGTGTTTGTCATGGTAAAAGGATAGACGTACATACCCATCATAACAGGAACTTATTTGCTTTTTCTCAGCATCCGAATAGTCCGTATAACTGGCACCTACCGCAGTGTCTGCCGGATTATCATATTCTTCTACAAATGTATAGACAGAATAGCCCGGTATTGTGTCGCCCGGTTCCCAAGCTTCACTCTGCAAACGGTAAGTAGCCGTTTTTATCTTCTCCAAATTATCTAATACTTTTCTTAAGTATTCACTCCTGTCCTCCGTTCCGTTCCCCGTCATTACTGCTGACAAAAAGAGAACGATAAATAACAATTTTGTTCTCATGGTATAATTATTAATACTATATGTTCTCTACTACGATATGTACGCAAATATACGACAACATCGTATTTACATGATAAATAAACAATTAAATTATATTAAACAGTACACCCAGGCTTAAAAGTTCGTAAAAAAGCAAGGATTTATATACAAAACCATAGCAAGTAGCGTTATTATATAACTATTCCGATTAAATTTGTAAGAATAATAAGGTAACAAATATGGCAGTAAAGAAAGACAGAGTACTTTGGGCAGATGATGAGATCGATTTGTTGAAACCTCACATTTTGTTTTTGCAGGATAAAGGGTATGAAGTGGTTCCGGTAATCAGCGGGCAGGATGCAATCGACTGTTGCAGGGAACAATCGTTCGATATTATTTTCCTGGACGAGAACATGCCGGGCCTGACCGGTCTGGAAACGCTTGCCCACATTAAGGAAATCAACCCTAACGTACCGGTCGTCATGGTTACTAAAAGCGAAGAGGAAAGCATTATGAACCAGGCAATCGGGAACAAGATTGCCGACTACCTGATCAAGCCGGTCAACCCGAACCAGCTACTCCTCTCCATTAAGAAGAACGTACATAAAAACGTCATCATATCGGAAACAACAACAGTAGGCTACCAGCAGGAATTCAACCGTATCGGCATGCAGATCAACGATTCGCTGACCACCGACGATTGGATGGAGTTATACAAGAAACTGGTTTACTGGGAACTGGAACTGGAAAGCAGCCAGGTACAAATGACCGATATGCTCCGGATGCAAAAAGAAGAGGCTAATAACGCTTTCGGTAAATTTGTAAAGAAGAATTACGTAAACTGGATACAGAACCCTGCGGAACGCCCTCTGATGAGCCCGGATCTGTTCAAGAAAAAAGTATTCCCGTTGCTGGATAACAATGAAAAGGTTTTTTTCATCCTGATCGACAACTTCCGCCTGGACCAGTGGCGCGTGGTAAAAGACCTGCTGGCTGAATATTTCACTTTCGATGAAGGATTATATTACAGTATTCTTCCTACCGCCACACAGTATGCCCGCAACTCTATTTTTTCGGGCCTGATGCCTTTACAGATAGAAAAGATGTTTCCGGACTTATGGGTGGATGAAGAGAGTGAAGAAGGAAAAAACCTGAACGAAGAGCCTTTGATCCGGACACAGATCGACCGTTTCCGCAAGAAGTACACCTTCTCTTATAACAAAGTACACGACTCACAATACGGTGAAAAGCTGTTGAATATGATCTCTTCACTGACGCACAACCAGCTGAATGTCGTTGTCCTGAACTTTGTGGATATGTTATCGCATGCCCGGACAGAAATGAAGATGATCCGTGAACTGGCACAAAGCGAAGCTGCCTACCGCAGCCTGACCCGTTCCTGGTTCCAACACTCGACCACCCTGGAGTTGTTCAGACGCATCTCCGATAAAGGGTATAAAGTGATCGTTACGACCGACCACGGAACAATCCGCGTCAATAACCCGATCAAAGTGATAGGAGACAGGAATACCAATACCAACCTCCGTTACAAAGTTGGTAAAAATTTGAATTACAACCCCAAAGAAGTATTGGAGATACGCGATCCGGAAAAGATAGGCCTGCCCTCTCCTAACCTGAGCAGCAAATATATATTTGCGATGAACGATGACTTCTTCGCTTATCCGAACAACTACAATTATTATGTTTCTTATTACAAGAATACATTCCAGCACGGAGGTATCTCGATGGAGGAAATGATGGTGCCGTTTATTACCATGATACCAAAATAATTGAAAATTGAGAATTGAAAATTGAAAATTAATATACCTTTGCGGGTAGATTACAAATGATCAATAATCAATAGACATCATGAGTATTATCAAGATTGAAAATTTAGATACCATCCGCCAGGCAGCCAAAGAATTCATTGCCGGAATGGATGACCGTACCGTCTTTGCCTTCTACGGAAACATGGGAGCCGGAAAAACAACATTTATCAAAGCGATCTGCGAAGAGCTGGGCGTAGAAGATGTGATCAACAGCCCGACATTCGCCATTATCAACGAATATCGCAGCGATACGACCGGCGAGTTGATCTATCACTTTGACTTTTACCGCATCAATAAGATCAGTGAAGCAGAACAGATAGGAACCGAAGATTATTTTTACAGCGGTGCCCTCTGCTTTATCGAATGGCCGGAAAAGATCGAAGAGTTGCTGCCGGGAGACGTGGTAAACGTTACGATCAGCGAAAATCCCGACGGATCACGAACCGTAGAAGTGAAATAACCGATGGAACCTACCGATTATTTCATACTAGCCATCTTCATTGCCCTGGGAGCATTTTCCCTGGTCGCTGCCATCTTTAACTTCGACTGGTATTTCGAAACCAGCGGAGCAACAACTTTCGTAAACAAATTCGGAAGAAAAGGAGCACGTATATTTTATGCTTTATTAGGATTAGCGCTAATTGGCTGCGGCACACTCGGTTTGATTTACTGGTAAAAAAATAATGCATCATAAACAAGGAACAGAAGTCTGTCTTAGGATTTCTATTCCTTGTTTTTCTTACCTTTGTACCCAACTAGTATTGCTATTGTATTTACCTGTCTAAATAAAAAACTTATGAAGCGAATTAATTGTATCCATTACATCGTAGCATGTATGCTACTTATGTGTATTACTGCCTGTGATAAAGAGAACTCAACAATAGAAGATGAGATTCCCGCAGCAATCAAAAGCGACTTCTCCAAAAGATATCCATCTGCAGAGATCACTTCTTTCATGAATTATTCGGATGGCATCGACCAAATAAAATTTAAAGATCCGGAACAAAATGAGGCATTGATCTCGTATGTCAATGATAGCTGGAAAATGACCTATACAGAGATCAGCGATATCCAACAACTCCCCATTGAAGTTCAGACTTCTTTCCTGCAAGCCGGATATATTGGCGTACAGGACATTGAGATATTTAAAACAGAACGAGCAGGGATAACAAGGCCCCTTTACACATTACATTTCACGTATCCCTGGAAAAAATCCGACAACATGCAACATTATATTTATATCAATGACGACGGACTTTACTTGAGAACCCTTAGATGTACTCCAAACGATACACGCTGGTTTGTAAATCTGCCCGAAGACCATTTTAATTTTATACACGAAAAATATAAAGGGGCAGAGATAAGAGGATACATGAATGACGGAGAGCATGAATACTTCATCCTTCACAATGATACAATTAAACATGTTTTCTTTCATGGGGAAATAGCAACAGACAGAGGTTTCTGGAGAAGGACAGTGTACGAATTAAGCATGGATACTCCTATCCCGGACAATGTTGCCAAAGTATTAAAACATGACAACCCGGACTTTATCTATACAAACCTTTACTATATCGAATCTGAAGAAGGAAACTCATATCTTTTCCAGGATAAAAAACGGGATGACGAATTAGGATACACTATCGGCGAAAACCTCCAGCCTGTTGAAGAATAATACGACTTTATCACTTTCTATATAAAACAAAAAGAGACAACTGATGCATTAATGACCGGTTGTCTCTTTTATTTTATCCAATAATATCTTCTTTATTCCATCAACATAAAGTCAAGCTGCTTACGTTCCAGATTGGCATTTGCGATCTTCACCGTTACAGGATCACCCAGACGGAAGCGGCGTTTCTTACGACGGCCGATCAGGCTGTATGTCTCTTCATCCATATCGTAGAAATCATCTCCTAAGTCACGGATAGGAACAAGGCCTTCGCACTTGTTTTCATTCAACTCAACATACAATCCCCATTCGGTAACACCGGAGATCACACCGTCGAACACCATGCCTAACTTATCCTGCATAAACTCAACCTGTTTATACTTGATAGACGCACGTTCAGCATTTGCCGCAACCTGCTCCATCGTAGAACAATGGTCACATTTTTCTTCATATTTTGCCTTTACCACGCTGCGTCCGCCTTCAAGATAACGTTCCAACAAACGGTGCACCATCATATCCGGATAACGACGGATAGGAGAAGTAAAATGAGTGTAATATTCAAAAGCCAGACCATAATGGCCGATATTCTCTGTCGTATAACGTGCTTTCTGCATCGAGCGGATTGCCAATGTTTCAATCAGATTCTCTTCCGGCTTATCATGTACTTCGTCCAACAAACGGTTCAGATTACGGGAGATATCGATCTTACTGCTACCCTCCGTTTTCATCTTATAACCGAAGCGGCGGATAAAGGCGGCAAAATTCTCCAGTTTATCAGGATCGGGCAGATCGTGGATACGGTAGACAAACGTTTTCTTTGTCTTTCCTTTAGGCACTTTACCTACAAACTCAGCTACTGTACGGTTCGCCAGCAACATAAATTCTTCAATCAGTTTGTTGGCATCTTTCGATTCCTTGATATAAGTACTGATCGGTTTTCCGGTTTCGTCAATTTCAAACCTTACTTCAAAGCGGTCGAAGTTAACGGCTCCGTTCTTAAAACGTTTCTCACGCAACTTCTTTGCTAATGCGTCCAGGATCAGTATTTCGTCTTTATAATCACCTTCGCCTGTTTCGATCACCAACTGCGCCTCTTCGTAAGTGAAGCGGCGGTCGCTCTTGATCACGGTACGTCCGATACGCGATTTCTTCACGTTGGCCTCTTCGTCCAGTTCAAAAATAACGGAGAAGCATAACTTCTCTTCGTCCGGACGCAAGGAACATATCTGGTTGCATAACCGTTCGGGCAACATCGGAATCGTACGATCCACTAAATAGACGGAAGTCGCACGGCTTTCCGCTTCACGGTCGATCAGACTTTCAGGTTTTACATAGTGAGTTACGTCGGCAATATGTACGCCCACTTCCCAGTTTCCATTATCCAGCTGGCGAACCGAAAGGGCATCGTCAAAGTCCTTGGCATCTTTCGGGTCGATGGTAAAGGTCAGGACCTTACGGAAATCCTCACGCTTGGCAATTTCTTCTTCCGGAATAATCTCCGATATCTTATTTGCCGCCTTTTCCACATTTTCCGGATACGTATACGGTAGACCGAATTCGGCCAGTATCGCATGCATTTCCGCTGTATTCTGACCGGCCACACCCAGAATGTCGACCACTTCACCCAGCGGGTTCTTGGCTTCATCCGGCCATTCAACGATACGGACAATGGCTTTATCGCCATTCTTACCGCCTTTCAGTTTTTCTTTCGGGATAAATATATCGTTTGCCAGCGTCTTGTTCTCGGTGATGAGGAAGGCAAAGCCTTTCGTTACCTGCAATTTACCGACAAATGTCTTTTTCTGGCTTTCCAGTACTTCAATCACTTCGGCTTCCGGTTCAGCGCCCTTGCGTTTGGCAAACAACTGCACCTTCACTTTATCACCGTCCATCGCATGTCCGGAATTCCGTTCCGCCACGAAAACCGGCGCACCACCATCTTCCGGAATAAACGAATTTTTCCCGTTGCTCCGGCGTCCGAATGTACCGATCGCAGTGGTACCCAGACCGTTATACCGATAACGTCCGCGGTCTATTTCTGTAATAAAATTTTCGGCAGAGAGATCATACAGCAGGTCTACAACCTGTAGCTTCTGCACCTGGCTCTCTACGCCAATCAGTTTGCTAATCTGTTTATAGTTAAATGGTTCCTTGGGAGAGGATTGAAAAACGGACATAACGGAATGGAGCATGGCTTCTTTCTTCATACGTTTAGCCTTGTTCTTCTTCGGTTTGTTTTCTCTATTATCCTTCTTCCCGGATTTGTTTTTCGTCATATATTTTTGTAATTAAATGAGAGATTAATCATCTCTCTCACAAAATAAACAAATATAATTGATATACTGTTTACAAACAGGTTAAATTATATTGTTCACTTTGCCGGTTGTTTAAATTTGTAAGGCTCCGGCCCGCTTGCTCCGGGTTTACAAACAAAAAGACTACCGCTAAGGGGATATTCTTCCAGTTGTTGTTCCGAAAGTCCGGCCCGTGCCGTTGTAATGTAGAGTGTATCCATATCCTTGCCGCCGAATGCACAGGAGGCCACATTGGGAGCCGGAACTTCTACTTTTCCCAGTAACTCACCCGTATAAGGATTGTAGCAGTACACACCGAAACCGCCCCACTGAGCTACCCATAAATTATCGTTGCTATCGATCGTCATCCCGTCAGGAGCCCCTGAACCGGGAGGCAAGGTGACAGCAACGCCATCAAACAAGATTTCGCCTGTCTTTTCATCATACCGGTAACGAGCCACCCTACCGGTCGGAGTATCATTGTAATACATGTATTTCTTATTGGCCGACCAGACAATCCCGTTGGAGATGGTAACTTTCTTCAACTTGGTCTCCACCGTTCCGTCAGGCACAACCATATATAATGTTCCGGCACCTTTAGGTGCCCCGAATCCCATCGTTCCGATCCATAAACGACCTGCCGGATCACATTTTCCGTCATTACATCTTACTTTTCCTTCATAATCAGGAATAGGCGCCACAGAAGACAAACTCCCGTCATTCAAGTTCACCCGTACAATCTCATCCTGAAGAGAGACAACCACTGTGCTGTCCGTCTCCGGCACCACCGTCGAAACCATACGGTCGAACTCCCACGTTTTACAGTCCTGCTTGTCCGGATAATATTCATACAAGGTCTTTCCTTCGATATCAACCCAGAACAGAGTATTTCTGTCCGGATGCCAGATAGAACCTTCACCAGTTGTTGCTTCTGCTTTAAATGCCAGATCCGACTGGATCATTTTAGGAGCTGAGGAACATGATGCTCCTGAAAGAAAAGGGACTGTTAACATAAGGGTCACTATTAAATTTTTCATGGTAAATAATCAATTTCGCTGCTCATTACTAAGTGCAAATATAACATATTTTACGAACACCCGGATGATCGAATCCCATTAATATTAGTAGAAAACGGATTTTTCACGATGAATACCGACTCTTATTAGGAACTGTTTTATTTTTGAGGACGTCGAAAACATTTATGAGGACGTCGAAAACAAAAAACGTCCCATACTATACGGATCAGGACGGTATTATTCATGTTAAAAGTCCTAATCTTAACTGTAAACGAATGATGTAACGAATTAATTATGTAAATTTGCCGTTCTAATAAAAATAACCAATGGGCGTAGTAATTAAAGAAGTTACCAGCAAAAAAGAACTGAAGAAATTCGTTAAGTTCAATATTGATTTATATAAAGACAACCCCTACCATATACCGGGATTGATCGAGGAGGAGATGGTTACACTGGACAAGAAGAAGAATCCGGCATTCGAAGTTTGCGATGCCGTCTATTTTCTTGCCTACAAAGACGGTAAAATAGCCGGCCGTATTGCCGGAATGATTAACCGCCGTAGTAACGAAGTGTGGGACCAACAACGCGCCCGCTTCGGTTTTCTGGATTTCATCGATGACGCAGAAGTCGTAGACGCTTTGTTCAACGCTGTTGAAAAATGGGCTAAAGAACAAGGAATGAAAGAGATTCATGGGCCGATGGGATTTACAGATATGGATCATGAAGGTATGCTGATCGAAGGATTCGACCAACTCGGAACCATGGCCGCCATCTATAACTACCCTTATTACCCGCAGCATCTGGAACGTATGGGATACGAAAAAGATCAGGATTGGCATGAATTTAAAATATATATCCCGGAAGGTGTACCTGATAAACACCTGCGCATCGGTGAAATAGTAAAAAAGAAATATGGCCTTAAAACGATGAAGTTCAAAAAGACGAAAGAGATATGGCCGTATGCACAAAAGATTTTTGAAACACTGAACGAAGCTTATGCACCATTATACGGTTTTGCTCCGCTGACCCAGAAGCAGATCGACTATTATGTAAAAATGTATATCCCGATGATCCGTCTGGATCTGGTGACTCTTATTATCAGGGAAGAAGATGACACCGTAGTCGGTTTCGGAATCTCATTACCCAGCCTTTCACATGCCATGCAAAAGGCAAAAGGACATTTATTCCCTTTCGGCTGGATACATCTGCTAAAAGCATTGAAAACAAAGCCCAAAGTAATCGACTTGTATCTGACGGGAGTATTACCTGAATATCAGAACAAAGGGGTAAACGCACTGCTGTTCAACGACCTTATTCCCGTATATATCGGTCTGGGAGTCGAATATGCCGAAAGTAATCCGGAATTGGCAAGCAACAATGCCGTACAGGCCCAATGGGACTATTTCAAACGTGAACATCACAAAACAAGAAGAGCATTTATCAAAAAATTAAAATAAGGATTTTCTATGGAAGAACTGAATTCAACAATGCAACAACCGACAGCGTATAATGACGACGATATCAAGACGCTGGACTGGATGGAACATATCCGCCGGCGCCCTGGTATGTATATTGGTAAACTGGGAGATGGTAGCTATGCGGATGATGGGATCTATGTATTGCTGAAAGAAGTACTCGATAACTCCATCGACGAATACATGATGGGGTATGGCAAAACTATAGAAGTGACCGTCGAAGAAGGAACTGTTTCCGTCAGGGACTATGGTCGTGGCGTTCCGCTGGGAAAGGTGGTCGACGTATCCAGTAAAATGAACACAGGTGCCAAGTACGACAGCAAGGCATTTAAAAAGTCTGTCGGACTGAACGGTGTCGGTATCAAGGCTGTGAATGCCCTGAGCAGTTATTTCCTGATTACCAGCTTCCGCGAAGGAGAGTGTAAACGGGTCGAATACAGCAAAGCCATCATTACAGAGGAGTCTGGAATCCAACCGACTGACGAAGCAAACGGAACACTTATCTATTTCATTCCGGACAAGGAAATCTTCAAAGAATATCAATACAAAGACGAATTCATAGAAAGCCTTTTGAAGAATTATGTCTTTCTGAATTCGGGTCTGACCATTATGTTCAACGGCAAGAAATTCCATTCACGCAATGGACTGGTCGACCTGTTGAACGAAAATATGACCACCGAGCCCTTATATCCGATCATTCATCTGAACGGAGAAGATATCGAAGTGGTTATCACACACAGTAACCAATACGGTGAAGAATATTATTCGTTCGTAAACGGACAATACACGACTCAGGGCGGAACGCATCTTTCCGCTTTCCGCGAAACGCTGGGACGTGTCATCAAAGAATATTATAATAAAAACTTCGAATATTCGGACATCCGTGCCGGTATCGTTGCCGCCATCAGTATTAAGGTGGAAGAGCCTGTGTTCGAGAGCCAGACAAAAACCAAGCTGGGTTCGAAAGATGTCGGTCCCGAAGGTCCTACCGTGGCAAAATTCGTCGGCGACTTTATCAAGAAAGAACTCGACAACTACCTGCATAAGAACACAGATACTTCGGAAGCCCTGCTTCGCAAGATCCTTGAATCGGAAAAGGAACGTAAAGCGATTGCCGGTGTAACGAAACTGGCCCGTGAACGAGCTAAGAAGGCGAACCTGCATAACAAGAAACTCCGTGACTGCCGCATCCACCTCAACGATGCCAAAGGCGACCGGACAGAAGAAAGTTGTATCTTCATCACCGAGGGTGACTCGGCCAGCGGATCGATCACCAAAAGCCGTGACCCGAACTTTCAGGCTGTTTTCAGTCTACGCGGTAAACCGCTTAACAGCTACGGCCTGACTAAAAAGATCGTTTATGAGAACGAGGAATTCAACCTGTTGCAAGCCGCCCTCAATATTGAAGACGGACTGGACGGTCTACGATATAACAAAGTTATCATCGCAACCGATGCCGACGTCGACGGTATGCATATCCGGTTACTGCTGATCACGTTCTTCTTGCAGTTCTTCCCCGACCTAATCAAACGGAATCATGTCTATATCCTGCAAACCCCGCTTTTCCGTGTACGCAACAAACAAAAAACGTATTATTGCTACACCGAAGAAGAACGTCTGGCTGCAATCCAGGCAGTAGGAAAGAATCCGGAGATCACTCGATTCAAAGGTCTGGGAGAAATTTCACCGGACGAGTTCAGAAACTTTATCGGCAAGGACATGCGTCTGGACCCGGTAACGATGAAAAAAGAAGACTTGGTTAAAGATATGCTCGAATTCTATATGGGTAAAAACACCATGGAAAGACAGAACTTTATTATTGACAATCTGGTTGTAGAAGAAGACGTTGTCAATTGAAAATTAAATATTGAACATTGAAAATGAAAAAGCGTATCGCTTTGTTCCCCGGAACGTTCGATCCTTTTACGATCGGACACCAATCGTTGGTAAGCCGTGGGCTAGCCCTGGTTGACGAGATCATCATTTCTATCGGTATTAACGATAAGAAGCAGACTTACTTCACACTTGAAAAACGCTTGGAAGCGATCCGGTGTCTTTATAAAGACGAACCACGGGTAAAAGTGATGTCGTATAACTCACTGACTGTCGATTTTGCAGAAGAAGTCGGTGCCGAATTCATTATGCGCGGTATCCGTACCGTCAACGATTTCGAGTATGAAAAAAGTATTGCCGATGTCAACCGGAAGTTGAGCGGTATTGAAACATTCATTCTTTTTACAGAACCCGAACATACACACATCAGTTCCAGTATTGTACGTGAATTGTTGCGGTATGGCAAAGATATTTCTCCCTTCGTTCCGAAGGAGACCAATTTATATTGACTATTTACGAAACAAAAATTAAAATGAAACGAATCGTAGTATCCCTGCTTGTTGCGATGATTGCCATCACAACGGCTGTGGCCCAGAAACCGAATCAGGATGCCCGCAAATTATCCATGGCTTTATATGCCATCTCGAATCTATATGTAGATCCGGTGGATGATTCCAAGCTGGTAGAAGATGCGATCACCGGTATGCTGGAAAAGCTGGACCCACATTCAAACTATATGGATCCGGAAGAGACAAAAGAGATGACCGAACCTTTGCAAGGCAACTTCGACGGTATCGGTATCCAGTTCAATATGCTGACCGATACCTTATATGTCATTCAGGTAATTCCCGGCGGTCCGTCCGAAAAGGTCGGCCTGATGGCTGGCGACCGTATCATCATGGTCGACGACACCCTGATAGCCGGTGTAAAAATGAAGACGACCGACATCATGAAACGTCTGCGTGGTCCGAAAGGAACTGAAGTGAACATCAAGGTATTACGAAATAAGAATCCGGAACTGATCGAATTCAAGATCATCCGCGGAAAGATACCCGTAACCAGCCTGGACGCCGCTTATATGGCAGACAAACAGACCGGCTACATCAAACTGAACCGTTTTGCCGCCTCATCAGCCGATGAGTTCCGCGACGCACTTGCCAAGTTGCAAAAACAAGGTATGAAAAACCTGATCCTCGACCTGCAAGGTAATGGGGGCGGTTATCTAAATATTGCCATCGAACTGGCAGACGAGTTTCTCGATAAAGACAAACTGATCGTGTATACCGAAGGTAACAAACAGCCGCGCGACGAAGCCAAATCGACAGCCAAAGGCAATTTTGAGGAAGGACGCCTGGTCGTTATGGTAGACGAATCATCTGCCTCTGCCAGCGAAATCCTTTCGGGTGCCGTACAGGATTGGGATCGTGGTGTCGTAGTAGGACGCCGTACATTCGGTAAAGGTCTGGTTCAGAAACCGATCCCGATGCCGGACGGTTCTATGATCCGTCTGACAGTAGCCCGTTATTATACGCCTACCGGACGTAGTATCCAGAAACATTACGAAAACGGTAAACTGGAAGATTACCAGCATGACCTGATCGACCGTTATAATCGCGGCGAGCTAATGAGTGCCGACAGCATCCATTTCCCGGATTCTATGAAATATAACACACTGGAAACCAAACGTATCGTTTACGGCGGTGGCGGTATCATGCCGGACGTTTTCATTCCGGTAGACACAACCCGTTATACGGATTATCACCGCAACCTGGTTGCATCCGGTCTTGTAAACCGTGTTTCCATGAGTTACCTGGACCGTAACCGTGCGGCAATGAACAAGAAATATCCGAAATTCAGCCAGTACAAGAAAGACTTTGTTGTCCCCGAAGAAACTCTTCAGGAGTTAATTAATCTGGGTAAAGAAGATAAGATCGAATATAAAGAAGAAGAATACAACCGTTCAAAACCGCTTATCGCCTTACAGATAAAGGCTTTGATAGCCCGTGACCTGTATGATATGGCAGAATATTTCCAGGTAATCAATGATGATAATGCCAGCTTCAAAGAAGCACTCCGCATTATTAATGATGAAGAAGTCTATAATAAAGAATTGGGTAGGTAACACGTACATTAATATATATAAGAAGAGGTGGTACATTGGCTTGAAGCCTTTGCACCACCTCTTCCATTTTTTACCAGCCCGAAAAAAAGCCAGGAAACACCTCAAAAAAGTCAGGTCTTTACATTTCAAAACATAGGACCTTTATCTGACACTCACCACTTCACCACGTAAATACTTATATTTTTCCCAACAGATGCAACTATCCCAATTACTATCGCATCATATTTATAAAACTATAAACAACTAATTATTATGAAACTATTCATCCATACCCTTGTCTCGACAGCTCTGATTGCTGTAAGTTTTTGTCTGTTTTCCTGTGATGAGAATACCGAAGGCTTCGGTTCGACAGGGAGAGACGGTCTCCCCAGTGCATTCAAAACAGAAAATCAAACAACCTACCTATCGTATTCCGGTAACCGGTTGCTGCAAATGATGAACCAAGACGGTTTCACCACTACTTTCAACTACGAAGGCAATGAACTTCGCGGTATCTCCTACGCTCCTCCTGCAGATCCCAATATTGCTGACGGACACGGCTATACAGGTTTCGAAAAGGAAGGAAATAAAATCATTGTAAAACAAAGTGGAGAACCAAGCATGGATATTTCCTATAATCAGGAAATTGAACTGGACGGGAACGGCTTTCCTACAAAAATAACAGATCTGGGGGCATTTCAAATGACTAGCGAAGGGTATAAGAAAGTATGGGATGGAAAATATTACTATGCCTTTACTTTCGAGCCATCTACGAAAAACCTGTTAAAACTCGAAAAGTTCAACCTCGAAGATTCGACACTTATCACGACCTCTAGCTTTCAATACAGTGACCAACCCGGTTCAATGAGCCAAGTGGAATTACCATTATGGTTCTTCAGTTATCATTCACTTACATCAGGAATATCTTCCCGCCAGTACCTCAATTATCGGAACACACTTACGGAAGAAACCGTGACAGATGGAAAAACCGGCAACACCCATACGACTTATTACAAATATACTTATAATAAGAACGCATATCCGGTAGCTGTTGACAATGGAGAAGAGAAAATGGATATAAGATATTGACCGGAAATAACGAAGTTAATCATAAGAACGTAGGGGTAAACTCTATTCCAAGAGCACGAGCAATACGAAAGAAGCTCGAAATCTGAATATCAGTTTCCCCTTTTTCTACGCGGGCAATATAACTTCTTGCTGTACCAACCTTTTCCGCCAACTCTTGTTGGGTGATCTTTAGCTGTTTCCGACGATCACGCAGTATCTCACCATAATACCATGCGATTGATTTCTCATGAAAAGCTGTACGGGATTCGGTTCCAAGTTCCCCATATTTATTATCCAATAATTCACCTGCTGTATGCAGTTTACTCAACTTATTTTCATCTAACTTTCTCATAACTCAAAGTCTTTTAATATCCGTTCTGCAATTTTTATTTGCTTATTATAGTCTTTCGTAGATTTCTTCAGAAATCCATTCAAAAGTAGTATTTTCTTTGAAAGAATGATATTATCATCATCAACAGCAAA
Organism: Parabacteroides caeci; assembly: GCF_023656795.1. Classification (NCBI taxonomy): domain Bacteria; kingdom Pseudomonadati; phylum Bacteroidota; class Bacteroidia; order Bacteroidales; family Tannerellaceae; genus Parabacteroides; species Parabacteroides caeci. The sequence goes on along the minus strand of NZ_JAMOKT010000024.1, from coordinate 30,379 downwards.
AAGAATAGTCCTATATTCATTAGTACTAACAGACACTCTCATTTCGTATAAATCTGTATTTTCCAAGTGTTTTACAAACTTCGAACTCAGTACATATTCAGTTCTGATAACATCCATCGTATGCTCAAACTTAGCCTTCACTTTATCCTGCAACATATCATAGAACTCTACAAACTCATCCGAGAAATATAATTCACGTATATCGTTATCTTTTTTACCTGTTGCTTTCATCTCGCAAATGTAACTAATTAGATACAACTAAACAAGCATAATATAAACTCTTGAAAATATTTAACTCTGATTATTATCTTAAGACTTACGAGATATCCGATATCAACCAACAATGAATCACAACTCTACAACCAGTATGTCATCTTTGTAGGCTTCACATTCCCCGACAATCTTCCCTTCGGGAGACAAGAGGTAAGAATCGCCTGCATAGATGATACCTCCCAGATCAGTCCCGGCACAATTGACTGCGATAACATTGGCCTGATTCTCTATAGCCCTTTCACGAAGAAGACGATTCCAATCATCACGCCGGGACTCCGGCCAGTTGGCTATATAAATAGCTGTATCATAACGACCTTCATTCCGACTCCAATCCGGGAAACGGAGATCGTAACAGATATAAGTAGCCAAACGGTGTCCTTTCCAGTTCAGAACCAACTGCTTTTCTCCGGGAGAAAAACTTCCTTTCTTAAAACAGTTATGTTTGTCATAATATTCATAATGCCCATCAGGAAAGACAGCAAGTAAGCGATTATAAAATTTCCCTTCTTCTTTATATATTGTAGAGCCGATTATCAAGGCTCCGCTACTAGCCGCCCATTCCTTCATTTTCTCAATGACAACCGGATAATAACCCGCTATTTCATCTTTCGTCTGCACAGCTATTTTTTTATCCTTCTTTTTCATTTCACATCCGGAAACAAACAACTCGGGGAACACAATCATATCACATCCCTGGCATTTCTCTACCCGCTTCTGAAAAGCTTCAAGGTTTGCATCAACATCTCCCCATGCAAGATGTGCCTGTACCAAGGCAACCCGACAGGTTTCTTTCGTTTGGGCCTGAACGGCCATATTAGCCAATAAAATAAGAACAATCAACAGATATTTCATACATTCACAGAATTAAGAGACGGGCGCAAATATAAAAATAATGTACCACAACACGACCGACACAGCCAGATTATATAAGAAATCTGCCTATCTTTGTCTACTATCTTTCTCCAAAGAAGACGAGTAAAAACACTTAAACTAAAAAAATGATTTTATCAGAAACAGAAACTTTAATCTGGGATTGGAACGGAACGTTATTAGACGATGTAGAAGTAAACGTCAAGGTTATCAACGAAATGCTTTCAAAAAGGAATTTACCCCTGCTGGATATAAATACCTATAAAGAGATATTTTGCTTCCCCGTCAAACAGTTCCATATCCGGATAGGTATCGACTTCGAAAAAGAGTCAATCGAAGAGATATCCGCAGAATATATGGAACGTTATAAAAACTACGAGAAAGATATAAAGCTGCATGCTGATGTCCCTTTTATCCTGGATGCGATCAATGCAAAAGGCATCAGCCAATATATTCTATCTGCTGCCGGGACAGACGATCTATTGCGCATGCTTGACCGTTTCCACCTGACGGATAAATTCAAAGGAATATACGGTTCAGATAATATCTGCGCTACCGGAAAAATCGGGATCGGCCAAAGACTGATAAAAGAAAACTCTCTGTATCCGGAAAAAGCACTCATTATAGGAGACACATTACACGATGCGGAAGTGGCAAAGGCATTGGGAATAAAATGTATTCTGTATTCAGGAGGACATAATAACTACGATCTGTTATCGAACAAGTCTAAAGCAATCAGAAATCTGAAAGATATCCTACCTCATTGATAGCATGCAGAAAATCCGGTCTATAACAATGCAATTTTCAAAGCTCACCTTTCAGGCGTCAGTCGCAATCTCCTATTGAAAGATAAAGGGTCTGACTGAAAGGTGATATAACCGGACTTAGATTCCGACAGATAGTTATCCGTTTACCAATCAATAGTTATCCGTTTGCCTGCAGGTAGTTATCCTGCTCGTGAAACATAGGTGGTTCGAAATGTTAAAGGTCATATGTTTTATCGGAAGTTATTTTACCTTGAATTACCGTATACACTTTTTTACAGTTTTACCCCTTCAGCCGGGAACATTGAAAAAACAGGCCATCCCGAACAACTGAAAGCTGAAAGCAGTAGTCTGAAATGACATAGAGAGCAACCCGGACATACAAACTGATTTCAGCTATATAGTATTAATTCTAAAAAACAATTGTATTTGATTTCAAATACTTAAGTATTTAGTTTCAGATACAATTGTTTTTGATCCCGGAAACAGTTGTTCTAATTTGTATTAGAATTCTGAATAACGCACAGTAGTCTTTGTTGTACCAGGCCCTAAGGCATTGATAAAAACATTCTCGTAGAGGATTCCAAGTGTGTCGGAAGCTACACAGACGGTCTTATAAATAGTGCCATCGCATGTCCATTCCAATACCACTTCTTCCAGTCCAAGGCGCAACCGCAACATCTGATCCAAATACGTCTTTACTTTTTTCCTCATATTTTCTGCCTCTTCCTTGTCGATAGAAGAGAACTCTTTCAAGCTTATCAATATCGTTTTTCCATTTTCTACAAAAGGATAGCCTGTACCATCAAGTATTGCAAGCTTTACTCTCTCCAGATCCTCTTCCGTAGAGATCTTGCCGATGTATTTATAGTCTGTAAGGACATATCCGAGATGAAGTTCAGCCGTATTTTTCTTTATCGTATCCAGTTGTTGTTTCCATAAAACGGAATCGCCTGGTTGGTCACCGGAGAGATGGGTCGTAGCTCCACACAAAAGGGATACCCCCATGAACAAGCAGAAAAAGAAACTGACAATAATCGCTTTTGTTTTCATGATATTTGAAGTATTAATTGTTAATATTAGTGAGGTTCAGGCTTTGGTCTGTCATCTTCCTCTTCAGGGGTAGGACGGGGTATATGAGCTGAAGATAATTCACTCATCCCTGTAGCTCCCGTTGAAGATCCATATCCTCTTTCTCATCTAAGCACAAGATATTTGTGATAATGTTATCATAAACAATTCCGCTTTTGTCAGAAACAACACAAATTGTTTTATATATTTGTGAATCACACATCCACTCCAATTCAACTTTTATCATACCTAAAACAAGAATCTTTTCCAAAAATGCTTCCAATTCTTCCGGAGAATAAGTTATCCCTTCTATTTTTTGAGAAGTTATTTCTTTCAACATTTTTATCTCGATCTTATTATTGGTAACATCATAGAATGGAAAATAGCTATCGTCAACTAAAAGATTCTCTCTCAATCGCAGAAGATCATCTTCTGTAGATATTTCGCCAAGTATTCTGTAATCCACTAAAGTTAACCTGCTTTCATTTATAAAAAGGCTTTTGCTTATAGTCTTTGGAGAAGAACTCTTGATTGAATCCAATTGTTGTCCCCACAAGGCAACCTCTGTCCCATTACTTTCACAGTCGGATAAATCACTTTCATTATTGCAACTAGAAAGCATTCCTAGAACCATACACAAAAATGTAAAAAATGAAATTGTTGTTTTCATGATGTTAGAGTATTAATGAGAAATATACGAAATTACAATCCTCATATGGTTTCTATGAGTCCCCATCAAACATGATCGTTTTTTTATAGGCTTAGTTTAATTTACTAGTGAATATTATTGATTTCAATCACAAATAACAGGAGCCGGCCCTATCATTCTGCACTTCTCAAATTTCGCAGATATATAGATTAAAGGTATGTCACGCACAAATGTAACAAGATTACAGACAAATAAGTAAAACGCCTTTGTGTATTAATTAATTTTAACCAAATAGCTTAGAAAATGAAAGCAAATATAGGAAACGACAGCATTGAGGCTCTCTTTTAGTATGTAGTTAAAAGTGACAATACAAACAACACACCATACATTTTACGAATAAACGATTAAATAACAAGGATTATATAAACAACAAAATAAAATTTAAAGGAACAGATCATTCTTCATACCCAATTCAAATTAAGTAAAAACTGAGACAAATTAATTTGATACAGCATAATTCTTATTGATAACAACACCATAGTCTTCGTAGAACTATGGCACTATTTCTTATATTATTTAATTAATAATACAAAATAACAAGCTTTTTAAAGGCATAAAAATGGACAATACAACTACAATGATGGACAATATTTCGATTTATCATAAATAAATGAAATAAATTGCCATTTATGCCCCCCAATTCTTCGCCTAATGCCATAGTTCTACGAAGACTACAGCATTAAAGTTAACGTATACTAATTACAAACCAGAAAGACTACAGTCTTTCACAAATAACATTATAACATGACCTGAAATACCCTTAGTCGCATTATTCAATTACATACTCCAAGAGAATGTGTAATCTTTATTTGTTAAATTAGATCTAATATGATCCTCTTTTGCTATACCATGCAAAAGCCTGCTTACATACAATCATCATTATTCAGTTGCAAATGAATAATTACTGATTGTACTAACGATACTTTGCACCTAGTATTAAACATAGTACATTAGACAATGAAAACCTCAAAAATTAATGTAACCTTATTCTATCTATTTACCGCATTTCTTTTCATAGGAGGACTTACAGCTTGTAATGATGACAACAGTTCTTCTGAAGATAATCCGTATTCCCCTGATAAACCGTTGGTTGTATCAAGCATAGGTCCCGAAAAAGGAGGAATAGGAACTCGTGTAGTGGTGAGTGGCTCCAACTTCGGAAACGATATATCCAAAGTAAAATTGTTTTTCAATCAAAAAGAAGCCTTGATCCTTAAAGTACAAAACAACGCTATCTATGCCATGGTCCCCAAACAACCTGGAGAACGTTCTACCATCAAAGTAGCAGTAGAAGATGGAGTAAATTCAGACGGATCACCCAAATACAGGGAAGAAACGCTTAAAGATAAATTATTTAAATACAACATTAAAGCCACGGTTACTACTGTAGCCGGACAATTAGACGTGAAAACGGCTAAAGACGGCCCAGCTTTGGAAGGTTCATTCGGACGTCCCGTCATGCTGGCTGTCGATGATGAAGGGACTGTATTGATTGCTGACGATGGAGGCAAAATGGTTAGGATGCTTTCCATCCAGGACAACAAACTCAGCACTGTACTTTCTGGGATGCATGAGCCCTGGCAATGTTCATTCAATCTGGACTTTACAAATTATTATGTACTGGAAAGACGTACATCCATGCGCCCGCTTCTTTTCTACGGATTGTATAAATCGAGCAACTGGCAGGAAGCTGAAGCTTATTATGATCAAAAAAACGACAAAGGTGACTACATCGCCGGAGCCATGGACTATTTTGGGCTGGCTGCCGACAATGACTATGTTTTCCTGTTATCCTCTTCAGGTAAACGCCTGATCCGTGTAAACATTGCAACAAAAAAGGTAGAACTGATCGGAGAGAATCTGAATATGGATTCATGGGCACACATCGCCTATAATAAGAAAAACGGATATCTCTATATCACTTCCGAAGCCTGGGGACGCCTCTATCGCCTGAATCCTTATCACACTCCTGCCGGACATTCTACTCCATGGATTACACAAAACGAGATAGAACATATCGTTGGAACAGGTAAAGGTGCAGCTAAAGAAGGAAACGGAAAAGCCGCACAACTCGGAGAGATCGAAGGAATGGCCGCCGACCAGGAAGGAAACGTCTATCTGGCAGACTACACCAACCATGTAATCTGGAAAGTAGATGAGGAGTTCAATGCAACCATCTTCGCCGGAGTTCCGGGAGAATCCGGATATAAAGACGGTAAACCCCAGGAAGCACTTTTCAATAAACCTTATGATGTAGCAGCTACCCCCGACGGTATCCTATATGTGGCCGACACCTACAATTATTTGATCCGTTGTATAGCTATTCAATAACCATAGATATAAAGTACATAAAAATGAAAAAATATATAGCATTGATCGTCTTGTTTTTGACGATGCTGCCGGCTTTTGCCTCAGCGCAAAAAACAATTAATATTCAGGGAGTAGTCACCGACTCTAATAATGAGACCCAAATCGGTGTAAACATATATCCGCGAAACGACCAGTCGCATGGAACCGTTACAGATATAGACGGCAAATATACCATTCAGGTAAAACCTGGCACAACGCTCGTTTTTTCTTATATCGGATTCAAAACACAAGAGATCAAAATCGGCACGGCCAAGGAACAAACAATCAATGTGGTACTGGATGCCGATGCACAGCAACTGGAAGAAGTCAGTATCGTAGGATATAGCACACAACGAAAAGTCAGCGTAGTCGGAGCCATTACAAGTATTAAACCGACGACATTGAATGTGGGCGGTGTAACTTCAGTCAGTAATGCGCTAGCCGGACGTGTAGCGGGGCTGATCGGCGTTCAGCAGAGCGGCGAACCGGGCAGCGATGTATCCGAATTTTGGATCCGGGGTATCAGTACATTCGGAGCCAATAGCAGTGCCTTAATACTGATAGACGGGATAGACCGCGGAAGTTCCAGCCTGAATGAACTGGCTCCCGAAGATATCGAGAGTTTTTCCGTTCTGAAAGATGCAACAGCGACTGCCGTATATGGTGCCAAAGGTGCGAATGGTGTGGTACTGATCAATACCAAACGCGGTATTGAAGGAAAAGTTTCGATCAACGGCAGTGTTAAAACGATGATAGAAACACTACCCAGACTTCCCAACTATCTCAGAGCTTACGACTATGCCAGACTGGCCAATGAAGCCAAAGTAGTGAGAGGCGATAAATCGGTTTATTCTCCCGAGATTTTTGATATCATAAAATACAACATGGATCCGGACCTCTATCCGGATGTTAGCTGGCAGGACGAGATATTGAAAAAACGGACACTGGGTGTACAGGGCAATATCAATATTTCCGGCGGTAGCAAACTGGCCCGTTATTACATGAGTGCCTTTTACCGGACCAACGATGCCATTTACAAACAAACCGGCATGGAACGTTATCACTCGAATGTAAGACGTAATCAATATACTTTCAGAAGTAACATCGATGTCGATCTGACCAAAAGTACACTGATTAGTTTACTCTTATCCGCCAAATTGGTTGATATGAACCGTCCGGGCATGGGTACAACCTCACAAATATGGGGTGCACAAGCCTCTTTGACCCCATTAACCGTTCCGGTACGCTATTCAAACGGACAGCTTCCCGCTTACGGGAAAGGAGATCAAACCTCCCCTTCCGTATTATTAAACGAAACAGGCTTCCTTACCGACCGCGATAATTCAATTGAATCTTTACTAAAAATAGAGCAATCACTCGATTTCATCACGAAGGGCTTAAAAGCAACAGCATCTCTATCGTTCGACAACTACAACAATCATCTTACCAGTCGTACTAAAATGCCGGACTTATATAGAGCTACCGACCGCAACTGGAATACCGGGGAACTGATGACGCTTAAAACTGTTGTTGCCGAGCCAATGACTTTCAAAAGTACTTCGTACGGTATCCGTACGATTTATGTCGAAGGTAAAGTAGAATACAACCGGTTATTTGCCGAAAAGCACCGTATCGGAGGACTGTTCCTCTACAATCAAAAGGACTACCAACGCACGGATGCAGACGGTGAACTGGCATCTATCCCGCATCGTAATCAAGGGATAGCCGGACGCCTTACTTATTCTTATAATGATATCTACTTTGTAGAAGGTAACTTCGGATATAATGGTTCCGAAAATTTCCCGAAAGGAGAACGCTTCGGATTTTTCCCCTCAGCCGCTTTAGGGTATGTTATTTCCAACTATCCGCTGGTGAAAAAGAAATTACCGTTCATCACGACCCTAAAACTCCGCTATTCATACGGTTTGGTAGGAAACGACCAGATCAGTAACGATGTCCGTTTTCCTTATCTTACAACCGTAAATATGAGTGCACCCGGATATGTCTTCGGCGACCAGTACCAAAATTCGGGAGGTGGAGTGACCGATGCCGTATTGGGTTCCACCGGCCTTGTTTGGGAAAAAGCGATCAAACAGAATTTCGGTATCGACCTTACCCTTTGGGAAGCGCTAGACATCACGGTAGATGCTTTTATCGACAAACGAAATAATATCTTCATGGAACGTGCCACACTGCCTGGAACCATCGGCGTAGGAACAAAACCCTGGGGAAACGTGGGCAAGATGAAAAGCTGGGGAGCAGACGGTACAGCCTCTTATACCCATCGTTTTGGTAATGTAGACGTTGAATTGCGCGGAAACTTCACACTGACAAGAGATAAGATCATCGATTACGACGAGGTACCTCCCCGCTACCCTTATCTAGCTAAAAAAGGAACCAGTTATGGCGTAACCCGTGGTTTAATCGCTCTGGGACTCTTCAAAGATGAAGAGGATGTTAAAAACAGTCCTACCCAATTCGGCAAAGTTCTTCCAGGAGACATAAAATATCAAGACATAAACGGAGATGGGCGGATCGACGATTATGATATTGCTCCTATCGGTAATTCCAACATACCAAAAGTTCAGTACGGATTCGCGACCAGTGCCAAATGGAAAGGTTTCGACATCAGTGTATTTTTCAGAGGAGCAGCACAGGTTGATTATTTCATGGGAGGAAACGGATATTACCCGTTTGCCGGAGGTGTGACCGGCAACGTTCTTTCCATCGTGAACGATCAGAAAAATCGCTGGACACCGGCTTCTTACTCAGGAGACCCGTCGACGGAGAACCCTAACGCCCGTTTTCCCCGTCTTACCTACGGAGAAAATGTAAACAACAATCGGCCCTCTTCTTTCTGGCTTGCCGATGCAGGGTATCTCCGTTTAAAAACTCTTGAAATAGGATATACGATCCCTAAAAAAATATTGTCGAAAATAAACATGAGCAATTTACGTATATCTGTGCTCGGAGATAATTTATGTGTCTGGGATAAAGTAAAATTATGGGATCCCGAACAAGCAAGCGACAATGGTGCTGTTTATCCTATTACACGTTCTTATTCAATGGTCTTACAAGTCTCATTTTAATTCATCGAATCATGACAAGCAAAAAAATAAAAACAAGTCTATTTGCCTTCTTATTCGTTATCCTCAACAGTGCAGGAATTACCTTCCAATCGTGTAACTTTTTGGATATAGATCCGTATGTAGCCGATCTGTTCACCCTTGACACTGTGTTTGCAAAAAAAGAATATACACAGAAATATCTGAATAACGTATATAGTTATCTGATCGACTACGGTTCGCCAAGTGCATGGACAGACAATGCGCAACCTTGGGTACTTATCAGCGATGAAGGTGTAGCAGGCTACAAGAGAAACAAGCACAACTACAATTATTTCTGTAACAATGAAATGAAAGCGGAAGATCTGGACCACTTCGACTATTGGAATTATTTTTATGAAGGGATCCGCAAAGCCAATACTTTTATTCAAAGAGTAAATGAATGTCAGGAAGTAAGCGCTTTACAACGATCGGAATGGATCGGACAGGCGACATTCGTTAAAGCGATGATCTATTTTGAACTGATGCTGGCCTATGGTCCCGTCCCCATTGTTCCTGATACGCCTGTCGACTTCGACACTCCTATCGACCAGATGATGGTCGAACGCAACACATGGGATGAATGCAGCGATTATGTATCAGCCTTGCTGGAAGAAGCAATCAAACTATTACCCACGCAGGTCAGGGATAATTCGGAAATCGGCCAGGCAGTAAAGAATTCTGCACTGGCAGTACTGTCACGCCTGACGCTTTATACGGCCAGCCCACTCTATAACGGTGAAAATTCAGAATTCAGCGATTTTATAAACAACGAGGGGATACCTTATCTCAATCCGGTAAAAGACATAAAAAAATGGGCTATCGCTGCTGCCAATGCTAAACGATTGGTTGACATCAAACCCAACGATCTCTATACTGTTCCCAAAATGGAGAATACTCCGACTTTCCCTGTACCGGCAGCCGAACAAGGTAATTTCCCGGATGGCGTAGGAGGTATCGATCCTTACCATTCTTATATAGATATGTTCAATGGCGAATGTGTATTAGCATCATCTAACCGGGAAATACTCTTTAGCCGCCAAAGTACGGGAATCAACGAGATGAATAAATATGCCGCCCCGGGTGTACTGAATGCCTGGAATGTATTCTTCGTACCGCAATCACTGGTCGATGCTTACTACATGGCCGACGGACGTACCATCAATAATGCAAGTGAAGCCTATCCTTATGAGGAAGGTTACACAAATACGGATCTGGTATTTTCCGGAGAGAAAAACAGTAATGGTTTTACGCTACTGAGCGGAACTCATAAATGGTACGCGAATCGTGAAATGCGCTTTTATGCAACGATTGCCTTCAATAACTCCTACTTCCCCTCCACCTCAACACCTCCCGACAAAGTAGACCAGCAGGACGGCAAAGTGGCCAAATATTTCAGCGACTCAAAAAGTGGACGGGACTATGCCCTAAACCGTCCCCAAGGTGAAGCCGAAGAATATCCGATGACCGGATATCTCTGCCGGAAATTCATTCATTACGAAGATTCATGGATCAGCGGCGGAAGGCAGAAAACCAAATATTGTCCGGCCTACCGTATGGCCGAAGTATATTTAAATTATGTAGAGGCGATGAATGAACTGGATCAGGCATACACCATCAACGACGTTACAGTGACACGCAACACTAGCGAAATGAAACGTTGTTTCAACCTGATCCGTTACCGGGCCGGATTACCGGGCATCACCGACGCCGATGTTGCCAATGTGGAAAGAATGAGGGAGTTGATTGCACGGGAACGTCAGATCGAATTTGCCTGGGAAGGACGCAGATATCATGACCTGCGACGTACTAAAAAAGCAATTATCTACGAGAACGCACCGATTATGGGATGTGATGTAAGCGCAACAGAAGCAGAAAAGGATAAATTTTACAACATTATCCAGGTTAAAGAAAGAGACTGGATCTACAAGGTCTTTACCCGCAGACAGACTTTCTTCCCCATACCTAAAAGTGAAGTGGATAAAAATCCAAATCTCGACCAGATGCCCGGATTTTAATAATATGTTTTTAGACAAATACATTAATACAGTTTATTATGAAACCAGATAAATTAAAGCTCATATTATTTTCCCTGTCAGCCTTCATATTTTGGAGTTGTTCGAGCGAACCGGCTGATTTTGGTGAACAATATAAAAAAACACTCTATATCGTAAACAGCCGTGATATGCTCTACGTGGGTGAACATGCTTACGGAAGTGAAAACAACTCCATGTCATTTTCAGTTTATTGTGCCTCCTCCGAACCTATCAAGTCCGACCTGACGGTTCAACTGGCAATCAACCCGAATGCACTCGACTCGCTCAATAAAAAAAGTGCATTGGGGAATCCTTTATATATCGACAAAAAATTGTTACCGGAAGCAAATTACACATCGACGGATTTATCGGTAACCATTCCGGCAAACGCTCAATACGGAGTACTTCATATACCCCTAAAGCCACAAGGGCTTGATCCCGACATCTCGTATGCCCTACCTCTCACGATCGTCTCAAACAGCGAAGGCTATGATGTGAACGAGGAATTGAAAACAATGGTTTACGAAGTTAAAATGGTCAACGGATTCTCTGGAAATTATGCGGGTAGTTCTATTGAGTTACCTAAAACAATCCGTTCGGTACAGCCAACCCTGAAAGCCATGTCTTCCAATTCTGTACGGATGCCTATCCATTCATTGTCCGGAGAAGCCAGATACATAAAAACAAATTTTATGCTTCTCACTATCGGCGCAGATAGCACATCTGTTACCATAAAACCCTGGCTGGATGCCCAAATAACTGATCTGGGTAAAAGTACTTACGACAAAACAAGGCAAAGTTTCTACCTAAGATACAGTTACACAGATGCAGACGGAAAAACATTCGATATAGAAGAGAAAATAACAAATCTCGACGCTCCTGTAATCGATGCGGAAGAATAAGGAAGATTTAGGAAAAAGGGTACATGCTATTCCGAAAAAGCATGTACCCTTTCTAAAAAAAGCATGTATCCCTTTGCAACATTTTTATTTATCTGTAACTTCGTATATTCTTCCACATAAGGGAAGTACGAAGTCGCATGGAAACACATCGCAGAGTTATCTGTTATATTTATCTCTTACTATTTTGCCTTAAAGCATCGGGGCAGGAACCGGACAGTGTGCTCAATAAACTAGCCCAGTTTATCCGTGCGACCGATCAGTTTTCTCAATATATTCCCCACGAAAAAGTCTACCTGCATTTTGACAACACCAGTTACTATCAAGGCGATAACATTTGGTTTACATGCTACGTCGTAACCTCCGAATTGCACCAGGCAGCCGAACTAAGCAAAACCCTGTATGTCGAACTACTCAATCCCGGAGGAGAAATAGTGGACAAGCGTGTCTTGAAAATAGAAAACGGCCGGTGCCATGGCGATTTCACGCTAGGCCAGCTTCCCTTCTATTCCGGATTCTATGAAGTCCGTGCCTATACGAAATATATGTTGAACTTCGGTGAAGACGTTATCTTCTCCCGGTTACTGCCCGTATTTAACAAACCCAAAGAAGAAGGAAACTTCGAAGAGAAAAACATGCTGAAATACGGATACGGCAAATACCCTAATAAACGGGAAAAGCCTCAAAAGGACAAGAAAGTAACCTTGAAACTCTATCCGGAAGGAGGAAACCTGATCCACGGTATCACCTCACGGATTGCATTCGAAATAACCGATGCATTCGGTAACCCGCTGGAAGCCTCCGGAAAGATCATCAATGAAGACAAAGAAGATATCTCCACCTTTTCAACAGTACACGACGGACGAGGCTTCTTCGACTATACACCTGACGAAAACAAACGAAAAGCAATAGTCGACTACAACGGCAAACAATACCAGTTTGATATGCCCAAACCATTGCCACAAGGATTCACTTTCCATGTCGACAACCTGTCTTATCCAGACAGTATCGAAATCTCCTTACAGAAAAATAAATATACTCCCGCCGAGAAACTGGGCCTGGTTTTTATCAGCAGAGGACAGCTACATGGCTACAGCCTTATTAATGTCATCCATAATGAAACAATCCGGTTCAAAGTAGATAAAACAAATTTCCCGCCAGGTGTTGCACAAGCCATATTATTCAATTCCGATGGAGAAATACTTTGCGACCGCCTCCTATTCAACTACAAAGACAACCAATTAAATATTCAGTCAAAAACCTCGAAAGAGACATACGAGCCTTACGAAGCAGTCGATATGGAATTTACCCTAACCGACCGGGAAGCCAATCCCGTACAAACGCCATTCTCCTTATCGGTGAGAGACGGCATGAACGAAATTGAATGGAATCATACTATCCTGACCGATCTACTGCTGATGTCCGAAATCAAAGGGTACGTCCGTAACCCGTCTTACTATTTCGAAGCAGACGACTCTACCCATCGCTCAGCTCTCGACCTTCTTATGATGGTGCAAGGCTGGCACCGTTATTCCTGGAAGCAGATGGCCGGTATAGAACCATTCGACTTGAAATACAGACCGGAACAAGGTATCGAAATGCACGGTCAGGTTGTTTCATTTGTCAGAAAAATACCCAAACCGAATGTCACCGTCTCTTCCTTCCTGCTCAAAAGGGGCGAAGAGGAAAAGCCCGGCAATGCGTTCGATGTATTTGTTACAGACAGCTTGGGACGTTTCGCTTTCCGTACAGATATTACCGGGAAATGGAATATGATACTGGCTGTAAGCGAAAAAGGGAAAAAGAAAGACCACCGGATCATACTGGACAGGCTTTTCACTCCGGAACCTAAAAGATACCGCTATGCCGAGATGCAAGTGAGTATCGCCGATAGAGCGGAAGAAGATAAAGAAGAAAAAACTGAACCGGAAGAAGTTCCCGATATTCAGGAACCGGAAGAAGATATCAACGCCCTGCTGACTTCTTACGAAGATTCATTGGCCAAAGCGGGAAACAAAGAAAAAATCCTCCGCCTGGATGAAGTAACCGTAACCGCCAAAAAGAGATCACGTGAAAAGGATATCTACAACAACCGATCGAAATCTATCGCCTATTACGACGTTCAGTCAGAATGGGATGATATAACGGACCAGGGCAAATACATCGGAAAAGATATCCATGAACTGATGATAAATATGAATAATAATTTCAGAAAAGCCTTCTCCAGACAGGATGAATATCTGCAATATAAAGGCAGAATGCCTCTTTTTGTAATCAACTATGAACCGACGATGGCTACTGAAATGGATTACAACAAATACAAACTGATCCGGCTCGAAGCCATCAAGTCTATCTACATCAACGAGGATATCTCCACTATGTGTAAATATGCAGACCCAAGAATATCTCCGCTGGAAATAGATAAGATATATGGTTGTGTCGTTTTTGTTGAAACATACCCGGAAGATAAAATTCCGACAGATGCCGGTAAAGGGGTACGAAAAACCTGGCTGGAAGGTTACAGCCAGGTCAAGGAATTTTATAGTCCCGATTATTCAGTGCTTCCTCCCGAACCGGATTACCGTCGCACTTTATACTGGAATCCATCCGTTACTCCGGATGAAAAAGGCAAAGCCAGTATCCGGTTCTACAATAACAGCAGATGCCGAAAGTTCAAGGTAAGTGCCGAAACAATTACAGCAGATGGAATAATCGGGGTTTACAAGTAATCAATACAAGTATAACTGTTTCATCTTCTGGATATCGACTCCTAACGTTTCTGTCAGGAACTTAGTCATGGAGCCATACTTTTCGTCTATCTTATCATAGGCGGCATTCAGATATTTTTCATCGACAGTTACTAACGGGGCGATCTGAGGATAATATTTCAAATACGAATCATATTTACCCTTAATATATTCTTTACTAAGCAAATAATCCTTCATAATCGTCGCCTTATCAACATCGAGAGCCGACAGGATAAGCATGGTCGCAACCCCGGTACGATCTTTACCAGCTGAACAATGATAACTTAACGGTAAAGAATTTTCATCCTGAAGATATTTAAAGAACTCTTTGTATTTGGCCACATAATCATCATAACTGATCATTTCGATATACCCGTCAATCATGATCTGTGCAGTTTCTTCCTCACTAAGCCCCTTAGATATACTTCCGATAATTTCATCAGAAAATATATTACCGGCATTGATCTCTAAATTATAAGGATTCTTTACAGTAGAAGGCAATTTATCCGGAGCAGCCGGCATCATACCACCAAATCCACCTTCTTTTTCTGTTGCAGTACGAAAATCGACAACGGTTTTCAGTCCCGTACTTGCCAGATAAGTCAGGTCGGCATCAGTCATCTTATTCATTTCGTCCGTACGGAATAATTTTCCCCAACGAACAAATTTCCCCTCTTTATTTTTTATTCCCCCCAAATCTCTGAAGTTATACGCAGTGACCGGCAACAATCTTTCTGCTAATAAAGCCTGACCTTCAGCCGTCTTAAACAAGAATACGGATCTTTTTCCGGCATCAACACTTATATCGAAAGAACCTTTTCCATCTTCACTCATCACAGGTGTATTCTGATCGATATCTTCGGCCGTAGAACCGGAATACAATTCCCAGGCTTTATCGGAAGAAACTTTCAACACAGCCTTTTTCGTTTCCTGATCACGAACAAGCTCCACGTCTCCGCTTATATCCTTACCCGAATATCCAACAGTCGTTTTCTCATCATCGTCCCCACAAGAAACAAATACTCCGGAGGCACAAAATAGTAGCAATAAACAGCTAAACAAATTCTTCTTCATAACACACTTTTACTCATTAACAAATATTTTAAAAGGCGCGCAAGATACAGGTTTAAAACCAATTACACAAAAACAGAACCGGTTTTAGCCCTATAAATGAAATTTAGAATATCGTTTATTTATTTTGGAATATAAAAAAAGGTAACCTCGTTTGTCATCTTATTTTATCAATTCAAAGCATTCATTAAATTGCAATACAATTGATTTCTGGTCAATCAGTATTTCCATATTCCTTAATTTTCTCCTCACAAATCCGCATTGTAATATTTCGAAGCATTTCCACCTTTGGTATAAGTGCATCAATATCTTCTTTTGTGACTACAAAATGAGGATTATAGCGGGCATCCACATAGGCAGCTTTTAATAGTTTAAAAAATCGTTTCTCTTCGGAGGTGTTTTGAGGAAATACATTATTCAGATCATCGGAATAACGTCTTACAGAAGATATTAATTTGGAAAGGTTATGTTGTTTACTGTTTCGTAGTGTATGTGTTAAACGGATAGCATAGTAATAATTTTCACAGGATTGATGAAGAAAAAAAGATGCCTCTTTATAATCTGTCTCTTTGTCAGCCATTATTGCATACTTTAAAAAGTTATTTGCTCTCACACACTTTTCATCAAAATACTCTTGTGCCTGCTCTCTGATCTCTTCAAAGTTTAATTTCCGACGACGAGATAATTTATATCTCCCACTATCATAAAGAATAATTCCTTCCTGCTTTATTTGTGTATAGAAATACCGTCCCTCTTCAATGAACTTATTAAGCTGCTTAATATCATCATTGATAAACTCGACCGGAGTGTCGCGGTCAAAATCTTTTCCGGAAAAGAAGATATCTTCTACGTTATCCAGGATGGTTTCCGCCTTTTTGCTGTTTATTCCGCTCGTTATCACGTAGATGTCATAATCTGAGATTTTAACGGTAGGAATACCGCCGTCTTCAATTCGTATGCTACGGCGAACATAATTACCCCTCGCATAACTTCCATACAGAATAATAAACTCCGTCTGAGGTAAGCGACGAAGTATCTCCGTTACAAGAAAATTCAGTTCTTCCTGTTTGTCTTTAGGCAGATAGGCGATCGAGTCTTTCATTATGCTTGATTATGTACAACGTTAAAATACAAAAGTACATTATTATGTGAACAACTACTACTTATTGGATCTTTCTTTGAATCTGTCGGCAAGAATTTCTTTGCAGACTTCTTTAAGCTGACCGATAATCTCTTGTCCTTTTTTACGGGAAATACGAATACCTTCACCAACAACAAGCATGTCTTCAATAGTTGGATTTCCGTTTCCATTGGCTGTTGTGGCATGTTCACCATTATAACCGCCACTACATCTTGTCAAATCGTAGGCTGGTGCCAATTCCCATTGGGCGTTCCTATAATAAAAACTGAAGTTTTTAGCATGGTCGTCTTTGTTTTCAGCCAGTATATTAAATATCATTCTTCGGAACATTTCTTCCACCTGAACAGGGTCTTGCGTGATGACTCCGGTTAAAGCCAATAAATTCTCATAAGTCAATGCCGGATAATGGATAGATTGGTTAAGTAAAGCTCCGGCTGTTGCGGTGTGTAAACGTTGACCATCTTCTATATCAAATCGTTTTGTAGCAAAATATTTATTTTCAATAAGTTTAAAGTCAGGCACATTGATACCTGATGCACGAGCAGCTTTATTATATTGATATTCCATTTTACCCATATCTTTTGGATCATTGATATGGCGGAATTTCAATATCCAATCTCCTTCCTCATCTTTATAAAGTGATTTTGGGCGACAGCCACCTGAATTACCACTATTAAAATAAAGAACATCGACATCCTTATCCGTTTTCTCGGCAAGCACCTCGAGAGCTAAATTTTGCATATAATCTAATTCCGGTAGACCTTTTGGCTCACCGATATATAATTCAGGCACATACGATAAGGCCCCCATTCCGGAAGTGCCAACAATACTTAAACGTTGCACAGGAGTCAAGCTGGTATCATCTATCCCCTCTTTTTGCAATATTCTGTTTAAAAGATAACGCCCGTACCCGTCAGGCAGGCTGTCTTCAAAAATTCCAAAATTGCCATAGAAAGGTTCTACGGGGGCAATAAACAAACCTTCTTTCAAGTCTAATTGCCTTGGAGCAATAGAAAAATCGGACTTTAGCCATTCTTTATCATATTCAAAAGCACACCTTTGAGTAGGAGTCATAGCAAGTTCACCCACCTTTTTGTCTCCATAGAATACAGACACTTTATTTATCTGTCTGATTTTCTCCAAAGATCTTATCTTCCTGGTTTCACTCTTTTTCTTTCCTGACATTACGGCTTCCTCTTTTCCTGTTTAAATTCCTGTTTATCTCATCCAGTTCAGCCATTGTGTTATATAATGGTTCTGACAATAATTGTTTCAAATCATTGGTATATCCCAACGCCTTTGCCAATGCAACAAAAGAAGCCAAAGAGATGACATGTTTCGTTTCAAATTTCGCGATTGTAGCAGCAGGAACCTTACTTAAATCTGCCAAAGCATCCCGTGAGAGGCCTTTTTCCAAACGTCTCTTCTGACAGTTTTGTGCCAGAACCTTCATTATGGCTTCTGTCTTATCTTCGTCGAATGTATATAATAAGGTCATACTATAGTAGCAATAAACGGCTTAATCAATATTATTGTATTAGTTACAAAGATAATATTTATTTCTAGTAAATACAAAGAAAAGACAACTATCGAAAGTGTCGATGTATCTATATACCACTCTGCTCCCCGTACTCCTTAATCTTCGCCTCACAAATCCGCTTTGTTATATCCCTAAGCAATTCTACCTTTGGGATAAACGCATCAATATCCTCTTTAGTCACGACGAAGTGAGGATTATACCGAGCATCCACATAAGCGGCTTTTAATAGTTTAAAAAGTCGTTTCTCTTCAAGTGTGTTTTGAGGGAATACAGTACTCAGATCATCGGAATAGCGCCTGGTGGTAGAAGATAATTTGGATAGATTATGTTGTTTGTTATTTCTCAACGCAAATGTTAAACGGATAGCATAATAATAATTTTCACAGGATTGATGAAGATAAAAAGATGCCATTTGATACCTTTCCCTTTCTTTATTTGTTATGGCATCATCAAAAAAGAAATTTCCTTTTTCAAACTTCTCATTAAAATATTCCTGTGCCTGCTTCTTTATCTCATCAAAATTGAGTTTTCTCCTACGAGCCAATTTGTATTTTCCACTATTATAAAGTATTACTCCTTCCTGCTTTATTTGTGTATGGAAATACCGGCCCTCTTCAATAAACTTATTAAGCTGTGCAATATCATCGTTAATAAACTCAACAGGGGTATCGCGGTCAAAATCTTTTCCGGCAAAGAAGATATCTTCTACGTTATCCAGGATGGTTTCCGCTTTTTTACTGTTTATTCCGCTCGTTATCACGTAGATGTCATAATCTGATATTTTAACGGTAGGAATACCGCCGTCTTCAATTCGTATGCTACGGCGAACATAATTGCCCCTCGCATAACTTCCATACAGAATAATAAACTCCGTCTGAGGTAAGCGACGAAGTATCTCCGTTACAAGAAAATTCAGTTCTTCCTGTTTGTCTTTAGGCAGATAAGCGATCGAGTCTTTCATTATGCTTGATTATGTACAACGTTAAAATACAAAAGTACAAAAAAAGCAGAATTGCCTTTAGCTTTTTGATTCTAAATCATATATTTGCACAACGTTCCTGTTTTTATTTGTTTTGTTTGTTATTACAGAATGAATAAGTCTATATAATACAGGTAATTAAAATATCATAGTATTAATATAGGCTCGATTCCCCCGAATCAGGCTTAAAAAGGAACGTATTCATATGGACAATAATAATATAGCTGGAATAAAAGGCTATTACTATCTGCTACAACAAATTACTTCTTTATTAAATCTGTCATTACCAGAAATCAGACAGAAATATATAAACTATCCATATTGCTTAATTGACTATTTCGAAAAAGATGTGGAAGAAAAATCGATCGAGATACGATTTGACCAGGAAGAGTTTACATTGACTTGTCTTTTCAGCAACGAAGGTAAATGTGAGTTTGTTTATTTATTCCCTGATAAAAATGAGTATGTAAAGGGATTCATCTCTTATCTGGAGATAACCCAAAACTACGACTATTTAATGAATAGATGGGCGATACCAGGTTGTTACATAAAAGCGAAGGCAATAGAACATCTATCCAATGATATTTGCCTGATGTTTTATAATTAACCGGTAGTTCCTAAACCATAAGAAGACTATAGCAAAAGCCTTTTTATACTTTCTTACAGGCACGGATTATACGGATTTGACAAATTGTTTATTAATCTGAACAATGAAATCTGTGTAATCCGTACTTGAATTATATTATTATGAAGAACTCACGAATATCAAACTGTCAATTCAACCCACCTATGGGAAAGCTGTACGGGAGAGAATCAACACCTGCTATCTTTTACACCACTGTCAGCAACTTAAGAAATAACATATCATCTTGCCTAAAGCAAACAAAACAGCATTATGCCGCCCATATCAAATAAAACAAAACAATCGACCAAATATTTATCGTATACACCACATATTGTCAATCTACCTACAACACTCATCCACCTTGTTATAGAACACAAAAAGTGTTATTCAACATGCTTTTATACTACAAAATAGCTTCGAAAGGGACCACAATCAACACTTATTAACAAAGAATTTCCCTTTAAATAAATCCCCATCTCGTTTAAAACGAAAAAAACTCGTTTTAAACGAGATGTAAATTCCTTTTAAACGAATTGCAAAAGTCATATACCTAAAGGGGTTTGTTAAATATTGTATTCAACGATCTTCTATAACACTAATTTGACAGAACACACAAGTTACCAAAAGGGCTATAATAAAATCTTTTTATTCAAAAGAAAAGCAATATTTCCTCATTTTGTCAAATTCTATAAATTCACTTCAAAAGTTCGTGTTGTCATCTTATCATTTCACGCAATATTCCACTTTAACACATTGCATTAAAGGATAAAACAGATGTTTTCCAAATATTTACTATCTTTGGAGATGAGTAAAAATTGTATTCTTAGAAATACAATTGCCACAATGAACTCTTAAATCAAATAAAAAGAAAATACATATGATTGAATCCCAAAACGTCGATAAAGCCGGTACTACTATCGGCAATATTCTGACCGACAGGTTGATTATACGGTTAGCAAACCCGGATGATGCGGAAAAAATATACGCTTACCGCTCTGATACTGTTGAAAACCAATATCAGGGCTGGTTCCCCGAATCTGTGGAGGAAGTTCGTAATTATATAACCAATATGCCGGCGACTATAGATATAGCCGACGTATGCTTTCAATTTGCCATTCTTACCAAGAATGAAAACCGTCTGATCGGAGATTTGGGAATAATCTTCACAGGACACGAAAGAATGCAGGTAGAGGTCGGTTGTACGTTGAATAAAACTTTTCAAGGCAAAGGATATGCCACCGAAGCATTAACGGCAATGGTAAACTATTTTTTCACAACCCTAAAGAAACATCGTATTGTAGCATCTATTGATCCAAGAAACACCGCCTCTATCCGACTTATCGAACGACTGGGATTCAGAAAAGAAGCTCATTTCAAAGAAAGTTATTTCCTTCGTGATGAATGGGTAGACGATATAATTTATGCCATGCTCAATAAGGATTGGGGTAATTGAGTAGGGGGAGCTAAATAAATATCCACATATTGTATTTCTAAACAAATTTGTTTATTTTTGTAGTGATATGAAAGATCAATTAGAAATATTGAAAGGTGTTCACCCTGGCTTATTTTTAAGCAGGGAGTTACGAAATCGTCAATTAAGAAGTGGTGCATTTGCAGAGTCCATAGGAGTTCATCCTCAAACGTTAAGTGCCATCATTAAGGGACGAAGAAATATGAACATACCTTTGTCTCTAAAGATCGAGAGATCACTCCATTTAGACGAAGGATTACTAATGACTTTACAAGTTTATTATGATATTGAATTGGAAAAGAAGAAAGAAGCTCAATCATATCATCCTGATCTTTCTATATATCGTAAGATCTTGTTTTGGGATACAGACTTTGATAAATTAGATTGGAACACCAATAAACGGTATATCATTAATCGTATTTTTGAACGGGGAAATGAAAAAGAAATACTTGAAACAATTCGTTTCTATGGTAAAGACACAATCCTGTCGTTGCTGGACTTAAATAATAAGTATGCAGTTAATCTAAAATCTAACATTCAAAAATATCTGAATTATGCCAACTAAACTCAAATATCAAACAGTAACGCCATTACTAAAAAAGGTATTGACACAATTAATGTCTAATGACCTTTTTCACCCCTTCCAGCTTGTAGGTGGAACATCATTGAGTTTACAGTTAGGACACCGTATCTCTGATGATATAGATTTATTTACTGATTACGAGTATGATTCTATTGATTTTAGGGTTATTCAAGACTGGCTAAGAACTCAGTTTGCATACTGTAACGGAGATTGTGGTGAAATTGTTGGTTTCGGATGTTCCTATATAATAGGTGACTCTGTTGACGATTCTGTCAAACTCGATCTATTTTATACAGATCCTTTTATTCGTCCTGCAAAAGTCATTGATAATATACGTCTAACGTCTTTTGAGGATATTATAGCCATGAAGCTAGATGTCATCGGACATGGTGGACGAAAAAAAGACTTTTGGGATATTCACGAATTACATAATACGTATTCGATAACTGAAATGTTAAACTTATATGTAGAACGTTTTCCTTACAATCATACGAAAGAAGAAATTATTCAAGGTTTCACTAATTTTGATATTGCAGATTCCGACCCCAATCCCAAATGCTTAAAAAAGAAGAACTGGCAACTGATAAAATTAGATTTCATTGATTGGCTAAAACAAACCTAACAACCTGCATAAAACAAAAAATCCCTCTAAGAACATCTTAGAAGGATTTTGCATTTTGTGCGGCTGAAGGGACTCGAACCCCCACGGCCGGTATAGCTATCTATCAGTCACTTACGCTATTTTCTTATACTCTCAAAATCGAAAAATCCCCGATTTGGCACCAATAAATTAAATCTTATTACACGCTCCCGTATAATTAAATTAGTTAATCATCTCATTTTCAATTCAAATACATACAAAATCACCCAAGTAAACAAGAATACTTTTTGCTCGCTTGGGTAATCTTCTTTATATCCTCACTACTGGAGAGGACTTTAAATAAGAAAAAATCTATTCTGAAAGTATATACTTCAGAAACAAACCTTTCATTTTACCCTTTCATAAGTATATGTCTCTGTCCACCACGTTTCAGATCCATCCAGATTTTTAACTTCCACTTTTTTCACATAACCATCTTCATCCAATTCGTAATGAAAGGTTAGCTCCTTGTTATCATCATCAGAAGTACCATATTCAATACACTCTTTTGGCAAATATTTAGGAGCTTTACCCAACAATGAAGCATATTGCAAATTGCAATAATCAAGTCCTAAAGCATCATCTGTATAAGCCAAGAACAATCCTCCCAGATTAGGTATATCAGTGTATTCGATTCCTGTATCGAAAGAATCGTTACTAACCATCAATCCTTTATCATTAAAATTATATTTATCATCAACATACTTCCGTCCGTCTAACATCAAAATGGCAGAAGTCATATAATCTCCAGAATAAGTATAGCTCCAGATACCGCCATCATCAACTTCTCCTTTTTCAACGTATCCTTTATCATTTAATGTATAGTTGGTTATATCGGTAAAATCTTCGCCATAAGAGTTTTGAATATCAACTTTTTCTGTAACACCATTTGTTGTATAAGTATAATTCGACACCCATGTATGGTTATAACCTGGACATTTGTATGTTTCTGTTATTTTAGAAACTTGTTCGCCTGAATATTCAATATTGAATAAACCTGTTCCCGATTGATCCCTATAACTGATAGAGGTCAATCTTTTAACTGCATTCTCTGGATTAATGATATTATTATCGTCATCATCACCACAAGAAACGAAGTTCACGCACAAAGCCATTGAAAGAATGGCTGTAAAAAATCTGTTTGTTTTCATTATTATTTAATTGATTAATTGTTAAAACTCAATACCTAATTTGAATCCGATTGTATGTAGAAGTACGGTTTCTGATTCGTAATATCCACTCCAATAATATTCTGCTTCTTCTGTTTGCAGACCATAATTGAAAGTAAGGTTCAATGCAAAGGATTCGGATAGTCCAAAACGACAACCGATACTTGGATTAAAGAATACACCTTGACCGTCATAAACAGAATAACCTATTTTGGTACCAAATACAGGAGTGATATTTCTATTCAGTATATTGTATCTGAAATCAGCAAAAACTGGAATAAAAATCAATTCATTTCCAAAATCGTAATTGAATCCAGCACCAGCACCAACAAATATATGTGGATTGAACTGATAACCATGTGATGTGGTCAATCCTACAAAGTTACCTGCCCAATCACCAACACCAAATCCTCCACCAAATTCCACAAAACCTTTGTAACCTCTTTGGGCTGCAAAATTATTTCTAAATCCTGTTCTCTGAAATTTAAAACCTGTTACACTGTTGTTAGAATAATTATTAATGGCTTGTTCTTTGGTTATCTTTAACACATCCGCCATTGAATAAGCAAAAATACTTCCATCTAAAGTTTGGATTTTAATGGATTCATTTGGAACTTGCTCAATGATAGTGCCTCTGATTACACTTCCATTCTTTAAATGGAGAACCTCTGTTAAACTTTGTGCCTTTATGCTTGTCAAGCAAATAAAACAAGCACACAAAAGAAACAATAACTTTTTCATCTGTTACTTCTTTACTTTTCCTGTTCCCTACGGAAAGTGAAATAATAAAAAAAGGTGTGGGAACTGTATCTACTTTATCCTGTTATCTGGCTTCTCGCATTGCCATTAGAGTGGATAAAGCAACAGCAACCCACACCCATTAGGATATAGTTTACCCATACAGGTAAGTCTATAACAATTGAGGTGGGTGCTATTGCTATCATCTTCACTCTAATACAAATTTTGCGAGAATTTGATAACAGAAGATAATATCAATTCTGCAACAGTTCTTCCTGTCTCAATCCTAAATATCGTTTAGTTATCCCAATACTGGAATGATTAAACAACTCCATGAGTTTCACTAATGCCAATTCTGCATTCTCTGAATTTTGATTATACACCTGTCTGCCAAATGTCTTTCTAAAGGAATGAGTACTAAAGTTCTTTACTTTCAACTTGTATTTAACTTTTATCTCTTTCAACAGCATATTTATACGCTGTATAGAGAATGTTGTACCTTTCTGGCTTACAAGGATAGGAGATTTAACGCTAACAGGTTTAATTTTATCGTAACAGTCAGAGATATGCCTCTTTAGTTGAGGGTTAATGTGAATAGTCCTCATTTTTCCTGTTTTCTTTTCCTTTATGGTAAACTCATCCACATAAAGGATTGTATCCCAATGTAAAGCTAGAATATCACTAATCCTCAATCCCCAAAAACAAGCTATAGCAATAAGTAAAGACATTTTATAATTTCCATCTTTTGCCAATCGCCTTACCAGGTTAGTCATTTCATCCCATTTCATATAATCTGCTGTAGTAGTACTATACTTTAAACTCATAATATTCAGTTTTAAATGTTTGTCTATAAAAGTGATTGTTTTCAGCCATTAGAAAAAATAGCTGAAATGTAACTTGCTGATAATGAGAGGAACATTCACTAATAGTAGAAGTGAATATTTCTGATTCAGGTTATTTCCCTAATCTATTTTTCACTTCAAAGAAAAAAAGTACGATTAGGAATAATGCCATATAAAGAATAATCAGCCCTAAAAATAATTCAGGATAGATAAACATAAAGATCAAGAAGGTAATTAATAGAATTGCTTTCATAATATCCTCCCTTCATCCAAATAAGAGTAATATCCGCTATCTGTCACTATTATATGATCCAGTAAAGTAATATTAAACAGTTTGGCTGCATTCTTCACCCTTTCAGTTAACAGATTGTCAACCGTACTAGGTTTTAAACTTCCACTAGGGTGATTATGTGCTAGAATAATTCTGGTTGCATTTCCTAATATTGCAGCTTGCATAATGATTCGTATATCAGCAGATGTTTCAGTTATTCCACCTTCTGAAATATTACTTACCCCTAAAACCTTACTGGAGTTATTTAGCAATATAAGTTTCAAATATTCTTTATACTGGATCGTACCCTCATTATACACATGATCGACTAAAAGCCTATATATGTCCTCTGAATTATGAATAACAGGTCTTTCAGAACTTTTCACCTTCGTTTTGTACGTTAATTTAACGTCACATACTTTCAATACATTTTCCATAACGTAGTTGTTTAATAATTTGATTGATTGTTAATTACAGATTTATGAGATTGAAAGGAATGTTTCCAAGTAAAGGATTAGATTAATATATTTCACAGAATGACCATAAATTCAACCTGCTAAATATACTCTATTACAAAGGATTTCATAGTGTACCCCAATAAATTATAAATCCCGCTTGACCTATCCAGTACGATAGCTTGCAAAATATTCACTTTCTCTCTAACTACCGTATGGGGACTTTCGGAATAGTGGAGTCATGTATGCACAGCATACATATATTATATGGTAAGCCTTGTTTTCAGCCAATAACATCTAAGAAGAGAAAGACTTCCTTCTCTTATAGGGAGGGGGGATAAATTAAGATGGTATATTTTAAATGTATATATGCGTAAAGTCATTATTTCAGATTAGTGACTATTCACTTTTTTATCATCCTGTTTATCAGTAACTTTGTATATACTTCAAAGATAAAATCTTCTTCTTCGATTTTTTAATAATCACCTAAACCTGAATATAATATGTCACAATATAACCTAGAAACGATTGATTATACAAGGATACGCAAAGAACTCATAGAGATTGTTGAACATTGGCGTATTCCGGCTAATTTCTTTTCCACAGAAAAAAACAAAAGAAAAAAACTGATTAAGAAAAGAAAACACCATATTTAAAGATTTCATTCGTCATGATAATAATATATACTTGCAAAAACGGGTATCCCCAAAGATGGGAGTACCCGTTTTTTATTTATCAGATATACATAAAAAACGTATCCAGACTGGCTTATCCGGATACGCTAAAATATGAGTTTAGGTATATTTTATGAATGCAGGTTCAATGAGAGTACTTTTTTTGAACAGGGTATATAAAACCATTATCTTAGAAAAAAAGTACTATCACCTATATCAACACTTCAACTAACAATAATGCTTTTGTTTTTCCAATTTTACACTCTTTCACTTCAAAAAAATTCCGAATAGACTGCCCTGTGACTGCTTTTTGAGGTCGAAGGTCTATAAGTTGATAAATCCGGGTTAATTCTTCCTTTATATATTTAAGAGTATATCTTTGTCCAACCCGAAACGAATTTTTAACTAATTGGATAAACTCCGTACCTTCTGTTTTTTCTCGAAACCTTTTCAAGATCATAGCCTCATTGATGCGTTTTACAGAATAACTAAAGGATTCTATCATTTCTCTGCCAATTACTTCGTATGCTTCGTAAATAAATGGATCAGCCTCTCTCAAATCATTTTTATATTCCCGAATCATTTCTGTTTCATCATCACCTTTCAATAATTCCAACTGGCGGACAATCTCTTTGCGCTTTTCTTTGAGTGAGACTGATTTATTCTCTCTTCTCAAACGCTCATAATCTCCAAGTGGAAAAGGGGAATGTACATGGAACACATCAAAAAGTTTGTTGTTTTGGTAACACTTGAACACTCCAAACCTGTTATTGTAATAGGATTTTAACAGGGCTTCATCTTTATAATTGTCTATCGCAAAGTAATTTTTTCTTCCTTCCTTGTCCAGCATTTTATTGTAGGGGACTATTTCCAATGCAGCTCTGAATGAATCCCTTGCACCTTCCGTTGCAGCGCAATCATATAATGTTTTCAATTTTTTGTAGACATCCTCGCAACCTGCTATATATCCGTCTATCTCTTCCATTGTGCGAACCGGGAAATTTGTGTTCGTATTAAAAATGTGACAGACCTGTTCAATCCCGTTACGAAATCTTCCTATTGCCTGTATAGCGTCTGTATTAGGGTCGATCATCGAATATTCAGAGAAATAAACCTCGGTTATCATAATGACTGTAGGTTTTATATCCAATTCAATGTCCAACGCATTATAAAAACGACTGGTAAAGAAATTGTATTTCCTCATTCTGGATTCGCTCCATTGCTCGAATGCGTGTTTAAAATGATTGTTCCTCAATTTCTCCACACTCTTCTTTGCGCAAAATACGGTAGATTCATTCTCAATATCCAGTTGCTTGATAAATGAATAAATCATATCTGTTGAATTGATAAAGAAACATATTGTCGTGTCCAATTTGCCAAGTTCCCTTTTTAACTGCTCCAATACATTATTAGTATGGATCAGCTTGATCGGGTGTTTATACTCAAAGGCCGGTTCGATCTTTATGATCTGGAACTTTTGGCTTTCAAAACGGGGATCACTGAAAGAAATAGGAGTTGCTGAGACCAAAGCCTTTTCATTGAACAGAAAGAAATCATCGAACGGAAGTATTATATCCGATCTATAATCCACATCTTTAACGATCTTATGGCATTCGTCGAACAAAAGAAAGCATGTACCATATACATCCATGTCCATTAATTCAAAAGCGTCTTTTACTTTTGTGAAACTTTCGGGAGTGGTAAGTATCTTTATTCTCTTATCTGTTGATGCATCCAGATACTTTACAATATCCTCTGTATAAACACCTTCGTAAACACCAAACAGATTATCGTCTTTATGTTTCGCGTCTTTACACTTACCAACGATAACGGGAACATTGGGTTCGATAATGATAGAATTTCTATTCGCTTTCAACTCTCCGTAAGTTGCTCCTAAACCTGTAAGTGTTTTGTATAAGATTACGTTAGTTGGTATTTGTGGAAGGACTTCTGTAAGATATTGAGTTTTACCTTCTTTATTTTTATTTATCTGAATATTTATTGTGTTCATTATAGTATAAGTTTTAAAAGAGGAAGCTTTTGCACTTCCTCTTTATGGGTTAATAATTAGATTAATTCTTTTTCCTGTAAGTATTCAACCAAGCTATCTGTTCTTTCAAGTCTGAAAAAGATTTTTCCTTTCATATAAGAAGAAGTAGCACTGATATAACCATTTGTTTCACGGAATGTAGGAACGAATTGGAGTACTTTGCCGCTTTCAATCAATTGTTTGAATATTTGAAGTTGAAAATCATTATCATCATCTTCTTTGTAAGCTTCAACGTTTTCTGGCTTAGTTCCAAAATCTTCTGTTTCACCTTCTTTCAAATATTTCATAATCCAGGTTAGTTCTGCTTGATTTAAACGAAGTTTAAAGCCTGCCATACTTTTAGATTCCAGCCAAGCATAAGGATAGTTGTCTTTATCTGTTTTGAACTTAACACTTAGATTTTCATATTTCTTCATAATCAGTTTTGCAGCTTCATGTGCACCGTTGTATAATCGGCAAAACGAAAAGTACGAATTTCCCAAACGAAAAGTACAAGAAGAGACGTTCGAACTTCATTTAAAGAGTATTCGAACGTCTCTTTTTCTATAATCGGCAAAAAAGTACAATTTTTTGAAACTATCGATTAAGAGCCATTCAATTGTGATTCAGTGTGTGTAAAAGATTTTAAACAGCCTCTTACACACTCCATTTTTTAGAATCAGAATCTATGTTTTTAACAATTCTTCTAACTCATTTATCTTATCCCGCAGTTTTTGTCGGGATATATGTATTTCGTTCATGTTGTATTCAACCGGTTGTCCGATCATCGTTGCCTCGTAGGATTTAATCACAATGTAGTCACTAGCGATTAGTTCTTTCTTTAAACGATTGATCTCTTTATTAATACATACTACATTAGGTGTGTATCGAACTGATAAAATGCCATTTCGATAATAGAAATCTATTAACATATAATCCCTTGTTTCAAGTTCGGGGATTTCAGAAATTTCATATTCTGAATAATCCTCTCCCTTAAACAAAGGGAGGTACTCTTCATAAGTTCCGGTATGAGGTATCTCGCAATAGATCATAAATCCATTTAGAACATAACCGTCGTTATTCCTTACTGCTATTTTCATATTCTATCTTGATAAATAAGTTATAATCCATCCACCATTAAATTGACCAAGTTTTACAATATTACACTGAGTTAACCCCAAGGTACCATAATTGTAACCGGATACCGGAAAATCATTTAGTATTACACCTGAATTATCTAATAATATCCCATCTTTAACGCCAACCAACACTATTCTGCCTTTAAACCCTGCCTGAACCGCTAATGTGATGGAGGTTATGCCTAGCGAA